>CALFOB010000189.1 GCA_937919125.1 uncultured Micrococcales bacterium
GGTGTGATTTCGTTTCGGAATGACTTACCGATCTGACCGATACCAAATGGCGGCTTCATTCTGGCAGCACCTAGAACGTTGTTAAAGTTCACAAAGATACCTTGAGCGGTTTCAGGTCTTAGGTAGTGCAGACCTGATTCGTCTTCAACTGGTCCTAAATGAGTCTTTAGGAGACCATTGAATAGACGAGGCTCGGTCCAGATGTCCTTAGACCCACAGTTAGGGCAAGGAATCTCAGCCATAGATGAAGGAGCTCTGCCCTTCTTCTCTTCGAAAGCTTCTTCAAGGTGATCTGCTCTAAATCTCTTGTGACAGGATGTGCACTCAATCAGAGGGTCAGTGAATTCTTTGACGTGACCAGATGCTTCCCAGACCTTACGAGGAAGGATAACTGAGCTGTCTAGCCCAACAATGTCTTCACGAGAATTGACAATTGCACGCCACCACTGACGTTTGATGTTTTCTTTGAGTTCTACTCCAAGTGGTCCGTAATCCCACGCTGAGCGTGTACCACCGTAGATTTCACCTGCTGGGAAGACGAAACCACGTCTTTTGGCTAGTGAGATAACTGAATCGAGGCGAGATGGGGCTGCCATTATTGCTCCCTTGGTAAGGCACCGTTGGCTGCGGTGCTTGAAGTCCTAAGTTTACTTGTCCTTTGCCTTCTTTGGCTTATCTACTGCCCCACCAAATCTTCTATTTCTCTTTGAATACTGCTCGATAGCAGCCCAAAGATCTTTTCTAGAGAAGTCAGGCCATAGGACATCCAGGAAGACGAACTCAGCATATGCAGACTGCCAGAGCAGGAAGTTGCTTATCCTGGTCTCTCCGCTTGATCTAATAAACAGGTCAACATCAGGTAAATCTGTGGTCAGCAGGTACTTCTGCATCTTCTTCTCGGTCAAAGCGCCATTGAGCTTTCCGGACTTTGAATCTTCAACTATCTGGTTGATTGCATCAACAATCTCAATGCGACTGCCGTAGTTCACACACATAGTGAAAGTCAGGCCCTTGTTCTTGGCTGTCTGCTTCTCAGCCACAAGCAACTCATCAATCACAGTTGGCCAAAGCTTAGGTCTTCTACCTGCCCACTTGATTCTTACGTTCCAACCATCAAGTTCATCTCTTCTTCTGCGAAGAACTTCTCTGTTGTAGTTCATTAGGAACTTCACTTCATCTGGTGATCTTTTCCAGTTCTCAGTTGAGAAGGCAAAGACAGTTAGGTATTTCACACCTGCTTGAATAGCACCTTCAATAACATCCATCAGAGCAGCCTCACCAGCACGGTGACCTTCAACCCTTGTCAGTCCCCTAGCGTTAGCCCAACGACCATTGCCATCCATAACGATAGCTACGTGTTCAGGAACAGATCCTGTGAACTTAGGCAACTTCATGTTCTCTCCAAATGGTTAAAGGATTTCAATCCGCGATCAATATGCCACTGACTATAAGCACTGACGATAGCTGAAGCAGAAACCTTTGTTTGTTCATCTGCGGATTCAACTAAATCCCACTCTCCTGAAAGAAGTGCTCCTAGATAAGTTGAAACCTCATAGCTAATTAAAGCAGCAGTAGGCGGCATACAAGCAGCACAAACAACACCGCCCGTTTGAATAACGAATCCTGTGTGAGGTCCTTCAGCATTGCAACCTGTGCAATTAGCAAAGTTAGCGGCCCAACCAGCCACAGCAAGTGCTCTAAGTAGATAGCTATCAAGAATCTGAGCAGGAGCATGTTCTTTGTTTGCTAGTGAACGAAGTGCTCCAATTAGGAGTAAGTACTGCTGAGTTGCTCTTTCTTCACCTGTGAGTCGCATAGCAGTTTCTGCCATCACGTTAGCAACTGTGAAAGATGAATAGTCATCAGAGATCATGCTGCCGTAGGCACCAATAGTTTCAGCTTGAGTAACAGTGTCTAGATTCTTACCTTCATAGAACTGAATGTCCGCAACCATAAAAGGTTCAAGTCGAGCACCAATCTTTGATGCGGTCCTTCTAACACCCTTAGCTACTGCCCTTACCTGACCGTGATATCTAGTCAGCAGAGTAACGATTCGATCTGCTTCACCCAGTTTGTGGGTTCTAAGCACGATTGCTTCATCTCGATAGGTAGGCACTATCCAAGTATTACCGCAGAGCTCGGTTTACAGCTGATATGACAGCCTTCAGTGAGGCATTAGATATGTCTCCATCAATACCAACACCCCATAGAGTCTGGTCATTGACCTTGAGCTCAATGTAAGCAGCTGCCTGAGCATCACTGGAGGCACCTAGTGTGTGCTCGGTGTAATCAAGCAACTGGGCTGTTATTCCGCGCTTTTCAAGTACTGAAAGGAAGGCTGAGATAGGACCGTTACCTGTACCTTCAAGTTCAATCTCCTCTGTACCATCTCGAAGAACAGCAACAAGGTTAACGATTCCGTCCATGTCGCTTGTGGTTGAAAGCTTCTTGAGTTCGAACCTTCCCCACTTATCAGTAGCCACAGCAGCTGGAAGATACTCATCCTGGAAGATAGCCCATAGAGCCGCTGAAGTTACTTCGCCACCTTCAGAGTCAGTCTTGTTCTGGACGACTCTTGAGAACTCAATCTGAAGTCTTCTAGGTAGATCTAGGTTGTGATCGCTCTTTAGTAGGTAAGCAACTCCACCCTTACCGGATTGAGAGTTGACTCGAATAACTGCCTCGTAGTTTCTACCGACATCTTTAGGGTCGATAGGAAGATAAGGAACAGCCCACTCAAGTGATTCTTGGTCAACTCCTTGAGACGCAGCATCTGCTGCCATTCTCTCGAAGCCCTTCTTGATTGCATCCTGATGTGAACCAGAGAACGCTGTGTAAACAAGGTCTCCACCATACGGAGCACGTTCAGGAACTCTCAACTGGTTGCAGTATTCAACTGTCCTCTTGATTTCATCAAGGTTAGAGAAGTCAATGTGTGGATCAATACCTTGACTGAATAGGTTCAGTCCAAGTGTGATTAGGTCTACGTTTCCTGTTCGTTCACCATTACCGAAAAGACAACCTTCGATTCGATCTGCTCCAGCCATGTAACCAAGTTCTGCCGCAGCTACTGCTGTTCCTCGGTCGTTGTGTGGGTGAAGACTAATTAGAACAGAATCTCTTCTGTCAATGTTTCTAGACATCCACTCGATTGAATCTGCGTAAACATTAGGTGTTGCCATTTCAACTGTTGCAGGTAGGTTGATAATCATCTTGTGATCAGGTGTTGGTTCGAAGGCAGCGATGACTTCATTACAAACTTCTAGGGCGAACTCAAGTTCAGTACCTGTGTATGACTCAGGTGAATACTCGTAGTGCACAACTGTCTCTGGAACAGTAGCTTCCATTTCTTTACACTTACGTGCACCGGCTAGAGCAATGTCAATTACTCCCTGCTTGTCTGCATTGAAAACAACTCTTCTCTGCAGAACAGAAGTTGAGTTATACAAATGAACAATGGCTCTGTGAACACCCTTGATTGACTCGTAAGTTCTTTCAATCAAGTGATCTCTAGCCTGGGTTAGAACCTGAATGGTCACATCCTCAGGAATGTGTCCACCTTCAATTAGTTCTCTAACAAAGTCAAAGTCTGTTTGGCTAGCTGAAGGAAAACCAACTTCAATCTCCTTGTAACCCATGTCGACAAGAAGCTTGAACATCTTCATCTTGCGCTCAGGGCTCATT
>CALFOB010000190.1 GCA_937919125.1 uncultured Micrococcales bacterium
TAGTGACTGGAGTTCAGACGTGTGCTCTTCCGATCTAAATAGATGCGATCATCGAGTTAACAAAAGATGACTTACCTGCACCTGTAGCACCTGCGACGAGAAGGTGAGGCATCTTGGCTAAGTTGGCAACAACGAATCCACCTTCAACATCTGTACCATTACCGATAGTTAGTGGGTGCTTGCTCTGGCTCGCAACTGAAGATCTGAGAACATCGCCTAGCGAAACAGTTTCTCTATCAACGTTTGGAATTTCAATACCAATAAGAGACTTACCTGGAATTGGAGCAAGGATTCTTACTTCGTTGCTGGCAACCGCATAAGAAATGTTTCCTGCCAGACGAGTAACAGCTTCAACCTTCACACCAGGTTTTACTTCTACTTCGTAGCGAGTAACGGTTGGTCCTCTAGAGAAACCACTTACCTTCGCATCAACACCAAATTCCTTGAACACAGAGTCTAGAGATTCAACGATTGTGTCATTAGCTGCAGTCTTCGCCTTTGGTGGAGTACCGGCAACCAAGATGGACACTGGAGGCAGCACATAAGCTCGCTTAGGCTTTGGTGCTGCAGAAACCTGAGCTGGAGTTGAATCAATAGCTTCAACTTCTGTTGGTTCAGAAACAACTGCGATTGGCTCTGTTGCATTATCAGAAACAATTGCAACAGGTTCGGTGACCTCTGCAGGGATGTCAGTATCGAAAAGTTCTTCCAAACTAACTGTCTCTTGACCGGTTAGTACAGGAGTGTCAAAAGCTTCCTTCTCAGTTTCCTTAGATCTCTTCCACCATGGAGCTTTGGTGCCATCAAAAGCATCGTCAACTTCTTCTTGTTCTTTTTCATCATTAGTTTCGCGAGAACCTGGGAAGAGTTTGTTGTATAGCTCGCTAAGTCGAGGTCCAATCTTGTTTGGTGCAGTGTTGGTAATAATCAATAAAGAACCAAGTGCCAAGATGAATACAACTACCCCAGCACCCCAAACGGTAAGTGTGCTGATGAAAACTACTGTGACTAGCCAACCAAACAAACCACCGGCCGCAGCTAATGCTTCAGCACCTTGAGATGGCTGAACCTTTTCATTGAACAGGTGGAAGAATCCTGAAACGCTAATCAAGAGCACTACCCAGCCAAGACCAACTCTGGAGTTGTCTTTCACAGTTGAAGGGTGTCTCATCAGATACATCGAGAAGACAATCATGAACACAGGAAGGGCAACCGATAGTTGGCCAAACAGCAAACCGCCTGTGTAGTTGTTCAAAGTAGTCGCAACAGTTCCAGG
>CALFOB010000191.1 GCA_937919125.1 uncultured Micrococcales bacterium
ACGAGATACAAGCTAGTGACTGGAGTTCAGACGTGTGCTCTTCCGATCTGTCCACACACCAGAACAAACTCTCCTGCATTGATCCTGAAGTTCACATTGTTTAGTTGAGGAGTTTCAGAAACTTTAGTGCCATCAGATTTAAGATAGCTAAAGGTGAGATCTTTGAGTTCAATCATTTGGCGAATACACCACCAAAAGCTAGAACTACTAGAGACACAGAAACAAAAAGAATGATGACATCTCCCAAACGCCACGGTTCTTTTCGGTATCTTGTGATGGTTGCTCTTGCAGATGAAAGTTTCACTGAGAATCCAGCTGCCACTAAGCCAACAAATAAGATGATGAGTTCAAGGGCTTGTTGTTCAGGGGAGAACAGCAGCAGAGCAGAGCCTGTGACTATTAGGCAGATAGCTAAGAAAGCTAACAGTCTTGCTCCAATGATTTGGAAGTTAGATCTGCTTCCTTTGCGACCAAAGCCTCTAGCTGACATGCTTGCAGCTAACCCCATGGACTGATCTATGGTGTCTTCAAGAACAGGGATAACTATCCCTGTGATGGCTTTGATGCCTTTAGATTGACCACGAAGAGATCTGGCCCTTCTGACTCTGCCTAGGCTTGCAATCAATTGCGGGGCAAGGTTGATTGCAATAGATATCGCAGTTGCTATTTCATAGAGCGCACCAGGAGTTGACTTCAATAACTTCCTTGGATTGGCAAGTGAGTTAGCCATACCAACAGCCAAAATAATGGCTGCGAGTCTGAAGCCATCAACAAGGGCAAGAGTGAAAGCTTCTTGCGAGATAGGTCCAAAGAGCTTTAGCGCATTTCCAAAACCAAAATCTAAATCGATTGAAGGCAAGATCAGAAATGCATCTTTCGTTGACGAGCCAAGGTTGAAGATGATTCGAAAAATAACTCTTAGTGAAATAACAATTGCTGCAAGTTTTATGTAGAAAGAAATTGATTGAGCCCAGGGCGAATCATCTCGACACAATCTAATTGTTAGAAGAGAGAGAACGCAGATTCCAATTAGCACGAATACATTGCCGGTAAGAGAGGCAACTACCGCAACGCATAGACCAGCTAGCCACCAAGTGAGTGGATTAGTTTTTTGTGCAGATAGTAGGTGAGCTGCTCTAGTTGCTACAGCCATAACTCTTCAAATCAATTCTTGGGGCACTCTGGATAGATTCACCCGGCATAAGAAAACGCCATCCTTCACTCACGCCACATTTAACCTTGTGTGTTGATGCACCTATTGGGCTGTACACCCAAGCGTTGTTCTCATCGCCTAGAAAATATGCCCAGCTACCATTTTTTGGACCAGGTGTTTCAGAACAAGGTTCAACCTCTTCTGATGGGAAGTTTTCAATACGGCAAACGAATCCAACTGGGTACCTATCCGTTCCACTGACTGTTAGTCCAGCTGCTTCAAATAGATCCCAAGAGTAACCTTTGAAATTCTTTACGCACTTAACTTCTGCAGGCTTTTCACTTGCAGTTCCATAATCAACGACTAGCGAGGTACCAGCATCGAGACACATCCCTGCTTCAACAGAAGCAGGGATGCTCTCATCGATTGCTTGGTTTTGGTTTGAGTTAATGGCGAAGCCGATGGCCACCAAGATAACTAAACCAATCAGGCTAAGTCGAACGAATAGTCTCATTTGATTAAGGACTATTCCTTATTTACTTTCATTGATCTTGTTTAGAACATCAATGAAGGTAAGGCTTGATAGTGGTAGCAGTGCCTGAACAGAAGTGAAGACATCGCTTGCACCTTCGCTGTATGCAGAAGGAATACCAAAGTCAGTTGCATTGATCTGTGAAGCCAACCATTCAACTGACTTAGTCGCATCGATGCCTGATGCAATCAGAGCCATTGCTCCATATGAAGCACCAGCTAGATCGTTAGCGCCATAAGAAACGTAGTGAGTTCCTTCAACTAGGTTGTCTTGTAGCCAAGCTAGTGACTTCTCAGTAGCAGCCTGCTTAACGCTCTTGTTGTCAGCTGAGCCAAACTCTTCTGTTGACTTGATAGCCATAACAGCAAAAGCTGTTACGTCTGCTGCTTCAGCGCTCTGGGAATCACCCTTGGTGTACTTGTAGCCACCTGTGCTTTCAGCGTTTTTAGTTAGCTGAAGTGCCACCTGGTTAGCCAAATCAGTATCTTGGCTTGCCATTAGGGCCAGAATCACCCATGAATAGGCGAAGTTGTTGGTATCTGCAACAAAACCTTCTGAATCAATCGCTGCTTTCACATCGAATAGAACTGAAGGAACGGTTGGGTGATCTCCAAAGCCTGCTGCATGGGCTGTGAACACATAAGTGGCCTTTAGCCCAGCTGAAGTAAGGAGGTCAGTGTTTGAGGTAACCCAGTTAATGGCTGGTTTCAGCTGTTCTTCGGTGTAACCAAGGGTGCTTAAGTTGACTAGAGCCTCTAGAGTGAGCCCCATTTCAGCCTTTCCAGCCTCAAATGGGGTCAAAAACTCCCCATCCTGGAATGAATCCAAGACAAATTGGCTAGTTTTTGGCTGCTGGTCAATTACTTGAGCAGTTTGGCTTGAACAGCCTGATATTGCTAGGGATATTGCTGTTATTGCTGATATGAATAGTGCGAAACGGCGCACTTCCTTTGTATAAGTTGACATCGCAACCCTTTCGGTGTGTGCGATCCAGTGTTTTGGCGGGTATAAGTACACCCGACTCCACCCGTAGACCACGACGGTTTTTATAATTGGAGTCCTCGACTGTCTAATCAGGCATTCCGACTCATGCCAAGGCATTTACGGTTGCGGGTCAGTGCCGGGTTTTCACCGGCTTTCCCTGAAAAGCTTCGTATAAGAACGTATGTAGGCTAACAGGAAATTTCCTTCATTGTTTCAACGAAGCCAATGTCGTGATTAAGACAGCTTGCAATTGAGATAGGGGGGACTGTTGGGATGTGTTGCAGCATCGCCGCTGACTAGGAATCTAGCGAGAATTCTCGCATCTGAGCCAAATGTAACGACTTCGTGACAAAGGGTAAATTTATGAAAAGCCTATGGTTTTAAGACAAAGTTAATCTATTCTTAACAACACAGATGTTATCTCTGTCGTATTTCTATACGTCCTAGGTAACCCATATAAGGAGAAACACATGAATGCAAAACGTATCGCACGTGCGATAGCGCTAGCTGCAGTTGGTTCCTTGGTTCTTACAGGAGCACCTGCTCTTGTGGGTCCAGCAACGGCTGCAACTAAGTCAACACTTATCATTCACTCACCAGCTGAGATCACATCTTTGAACTCAGGCACAAGTGATGGTAACACCACTTACAACTCACAGCTGGGTTACTTGACTGGCTCTGGTTTCCTTTACTACGACAACCAGACTGTACTTAAGTACAACACCAAGCTTGGAAGCATGAAGATCACAAAGAACACTTCATCTGACTTCCGTATTACTTACACTTTGGTAAAGGGTCAGACCTGGTCTGACGGTACCCCAATCACTGCTGAAGACATGTTGCTAAGCCACATTGTTTCAGCTAACGACTACTCAAAGTCTGCTGGTTTGGGTGACCCTTCAACCACTACAGCTGCTTTCGACAGCGTTGGTTACAGCGGTACCTATGCAGAGAACGTAGTTGGTCTTCCAACTGTTAGCAAGGACAAGTTGTCTATTGAGGTTCGCTTCAAGAAGCCACTTCCAGACTGGCAGCTACTAGCACCAGGTGTGTCACCAGTACACGCTCTGTCATTGCTAGCAGACAAGAAGACTGGCCTACAGTCAGCTGCTGTAAACGCAGCTGCAAAGGCTAAGTTCCTAAGCACTTTCCAGAAGAAGACCAAGGCTCACTTGCTTGCAATGGGTAAGGTTTGGACTGAAAGCTACAACATCAAGACTGTTAACGCTTCTACCAACAAGCTGCTTTTGATCAGCAACGGTGGATTCATCATCTCGTCAGCAGTTGCAGACTCATCAGTTACTTTGGTTAGAAACACCAAATACAACTCAGGTCCAGCAATGGCAACCTCATTCCCTGTAAACAAGGTAATCATCAAGGTTATCGAGAACGACACATCAGCTGTTCAGGCTTTGCGTAACGGTGAAGTGGACCTTTACTACAACACAAACCCAACAATTGCTGGTAACGCTGCTCTAAAGGCACAGGGTGCAAACATCTCTGTTCTAACCAAGAAGGGTGCTGGTTACTCACACTTCAACCTTCGTGTTGGTGAGCCATTTGGTGGAGAAGACCCATACCGTGGTCCTTTCTTCGGTAACAGCCAGAAGGCTAAGGATCTTCGTACAGCATTCCTATACGTAGTTCCTCGTACACAGATGATTGCTAACTTCATCCAGCCACTAGACCCAACTGGTGCTGCGATCAAGCCTATGGACACACACTTCGCGTTCCAGGGAACAACTGAGTACAACAACATCACTAAGGCAACTGGTATGGCTAAGTACACAGCTGGAACTCAGGCTGACCGCACAGCACTTGCTCTTGCATTGGTAAAGAAGTACTACCCAACTGCATCTGAAAATAACTCAGTGGTTAACGTCAAGTTGCTGTTCGCTTCAACTTCAGGTCTACGTGTATCTTTGGCTGCTCTAATCAAGGCTGAAGCTGCAAAGGCTGGTTTTGATGTAGACACAACTGGAAGTACAGCTCTATTCGACAACATTGACAGCGTTGACTATGACGCAGCGATGTTCGGATACGGTCTAACTTCTGTAAGCCAGGCAAACGGTACTGCTATCTACAAGTCAGATGGTGGAAACAACGCCTATGGTTGGAACAGTGCTTCAATCGACCAGAACGTATCTAAGCTAGAGAGCGAAATCTTGACTCCAGCTCAGGTAACAGCTGCACGTATCGCAATTGAGAAGATCTCTGTTGCTAACGCTTACGGGTTCCCGCTATACCAGAACCTAACAACAGCTGCATCGAACAAGGCCTTGAAGAACTTCAAGCCAGCTCCACTAGGTCAGAACCTAGTATGGAACTACTGGGAGTGGAACTTCAAGCCATAGTTCTTGAAAACCTATAAAATTGTGGGAGCATCCATTTTGGGTGCTCCCACTTTTTAGGTGTGGAGGACGAACTTCACAGCTCGACTAGTTCGTCAAAGTTTCAAAAACAGTTTTATACATTTGACTTAGGTCACTGGAAAGGGCTCTTGTGTTTGCATACATTTCAAGACGATTAGGCATGATGCTTCTTATCGTTTTCGGAGCTAGCTTCATGGTTTATAACTTGCAGGCGATTTCATCAGATCCGCTAGAAGTGTTTGCTGAAAGCACTGAGAAAAACAAGCAGCAGCAGATGGACCGCTTGATTCGTGAGTTGAATCTAGACGTGCCACCTCCAGTGCGTTACTTTATTTGGTTCCGAGGAATCATCGCCGGTCTATGGGGACAGCTTGACCTTGGCCAAACTCGAGACAACTTCCAGGTAATTGATTCAATTGCAGCTGCGATTCCAATCACATTCAGACTTGTTATTGCCTCAACAATTTTGGCAATTCTTCTTGGTATCACAATCGGTATGATCACTGCGATTCGTCAGTACAGCCGCTTTGACTACACAATGACTTTCATTTCATTCCTTCTTTTCTCACTTCCAATTTTCTGGGTTGCCGTTCTTCTTAAGGAATACATGGCTATCCAGTTCAACGACTTCTTGGTGAATCCGCAAATACCTTTTGAGGTGGTTGTAATCGTCGCCTTGATTGTCGGGTTCGTCGCATCGGGAGTCATCGGGGGAACTCGCAAGAAATTCTTGACAACCTTTGCTGGAGTTTCCTTAGCAGTTGGTGCCCTTGTGTTCTACATGGGAAACACAAGCTGGTTCACTGACCCAGGTCTAGGAATCATCGGTGTTGGATTCCTTTCATTCGTTGCTGCAGTCGTAACAGTTCAACTAGCTACAGGGCTAGACAACAAAGCATCTTTGAGAACAGGGCTTTTTGCTGCATCAGTTGTAACAGTTGGTTACTACCCGCTACAACTACTACTTGGACCAGACTCAGGTATCGGAAGTGTATTCCTAGTTTTCAGCATCACAATTGCAATCTCAGCAATCTTCGGTTACTACGCCGATCCTGAAGAGAGAAGAACCAACACTCGCACAGGTGTTCTGACAGCCTTTGTTGGAACTTTTGTTTTGATGATTGACAGAAGCATGCAGGAATTCAACGGCTACATGTTCTCAGACGCAATCAACGGTCGTCCGGTTTCAACTATTGACCAGGCGAACCCAAACCTAAGCACAGAACAAGCTGCGAGCTTCTGGATCTCAGGGCTTGATGCGGTTATGCACTTGATCTTGCCAACTATTGCTTTGACTCTTGTTTCATTCGCAGGTTATGTTCGTTTCTCAAGAGGTAGCTTGCTGGAAGTTCTAAACATGGATTACATCAGAACAGCAAGAGCGAAGGGTTTGACTGAAAGAACTGTTATTACCCGCCACGCAATGAGAAATGCAATGTTGCCTCTGACCACAATTCTTGTGAACGACTTCGCAGGTGTTATTGGTGGAGCGATTATTACCGAAAGCATTTTCCAGTGGAAGGGTATGGGTTCTTTGTTCAACCAAGCACTTGGTTCTTATGACCTGAACCTCCTAATGGGTGTGTTTATCATCGGTGCAGTTCTAACCGTTGTTGCCAACCTGGTCGCCGACCTTCTCTATGGAGTTGTTGACCCTCGTATTCGAATCAGAAAGTAGATCAAGATGGCTGATGTAGAAAAGAAGAGCTCGCAGTTAAGCGAGAAGAGCGAAAACGAGATTGAGCTCAAAGAGACTGCTGGTCTAAGCCAGGGGCAAATCATCATTAGACGTTTCGTACGTCACAAGGCCGCGATGATCTCAGTCTTTGGTCTATTGTTTGTGATCTTGTTCAGTTTCTCTGCTTCAGGTATCCACTTAGGAACTGAAGACAACCCAATCACTGTCAAAGGTTGGTGGCCATACAGCATCGATGACATCGATCCTGAAGGTGCTATCGAGAGTCTTTGTGAAAACGGTATTCCAGGATGTCCAACTCTAGACGTTTTGCCTGAGTTTATTGATGGCGATGGAATGGGCTTTGGTGCTCACCCTCTAGGTATGGACAACATTGGTACTGACTACCTAGCTCTTGTTACCCGTGGTGCAGAGCAGTCAATCATGGTTATGTTCATCGTAGGTTTCATGGGTCTAATCATTGGAACAGTTGTAGGAGCTATCGCTGGTTTCTACGGTGGAATTGTTGACTCTATTTTGATGCGTGTAACAGACATGTTCTTGGTAACACCAACACTTATCATCGGAGCAGTGATCGGTTTCCAATTTGGAAACCTAGGTGTTATTCCACTTGCGATTATGTTGGGCCTGTTTGCCTGGATGGGTCTAGCTCGATTTGTTAGAACAGACTTCCTAACTCTTAGAGAGCGTGAATTCGTTGACGCTGCAAGAGTTGCCGGAGCAAGCAACAAGAGAATTATATTCAAGCACATCTTGCCAAACGCAATGGGTATCATCATCGTTGCTGGAACACTTTTGATGTCAGGAGCTATCTTGATTGAGTCTGCTCTGAGCTTCCTTGGCTTTGGTGTTAGAGCTCCGGACGTTTCACTTGGTCTTTTGATTAGCAAGTATCAGGACACCTTCAGCGTGGCACCGTTCTTGTTCTGGTGGCCAGGTCTGTTCATCATCTCAATTGCCTTGTTCGTGAACTTCATCGGAGATGGTTTGAGAGATGCATTCGACCCTCGTCAGAAGAAGAGAATCAGCTTGAAGGATCGAATCAAGTCTTCAACCATGAAGGTTAAGGCTTAATGAAGTCTTTTGATTCTTTCACTAATGAGCTGGTAGGCGAGACCGCTGTCGCTACTTGTGCTTTGGCTGATCGAAGTGAACTCACTATCGGTCTTCTCCTTCTGGAGGAATTTGCCAACGCTCCAGCGTTGAACGCTATCGCTAACCCAGCGTTGTCTTCCGTTAGCGGGAGCTACCCAAACGCGGGTCTTAGTGTTGGAATGATGCAGCAGGAGAGCCCATTTGGTCTCCAGGGAAGTAATGTCTGCGTAGTTGATTTCAGTTCTTTTGATTGGGTTGACAACAACGAGGCTGGTTTCTTTGAGAATCAGCTTTGGCCTAACCCAGAAGATGTAGACAGCAATGGCAACGCTTGCCGAAGCTGCGAGATCGAGAAGGAGAATACTTCCTTCGCTTGGGTAAGCGAGAGCTTGCACCAAAAACAAAGTGTTCAAAAAGGTAGCAACACCAGCCCAGCCAAGGTTAGCCTTGGGGCGAAAAATTTGATTCTGTTTCATGACTCAATCATCGCATCTAATTCATTCGATGGAATAGGAAAGAACTAATGACCAAGCCAGTACTTAAGGTATCTAACTACAACGTTGACTTCTGGGTTGATGGCGTTTGGTATCCAGCAGCTATCGACATGAACTACGAGGTCATGCCTGGTAAGACTCTAGCTATCGTGGGTGAGTCTGGTTCAGGAAAGTCATCTAGCTCAATGGGTTTGATGGGTCTTCTAGCTTCTAACGCTAGAACTTCAGGAACTGTTGAAGTTCAGGGTGTTGACATGCTTAGTGCTAGCCCTTCAGTGGTTAGAAAGTTCCGTGGTAAGGAAGTTGCTTACATCTTCCAAGAGCCAATGACTGCTTTGAACCCTGTTTACACAATTGGATTCCAGATCGTTGAAACCCTTCGCAACCACTTCACAATCAGCCAGAAGGCTGCCAAGGAACGTGCTGTTGAACTGATCCAGATGGTTGATATTCCCGACCCTGAAGCATCTTTTTCTAAGTACCCTCACCAGCTATCTGGTGGACAGAAGCAGAGAGCAATGATCGCTATTGCTTTGGCATGTGACCCGGCTCTGCTAATTGCTGATGAGCCAACTACAGCTCTTGACGTTACAGTTCAGGCTGAAATTCTTGACTTGATGAGAGATCTTCGTCACAAGTTGAACTCAGGAATTCTTCTTATTACTCACGACATGGGTGTTGTTGCTGACATGGCAGATGACATCTTGGTTATGAAAGATGGTGAGACTGTTGAATACGATTCAGCAGACAACATCTTCAACAGACCAAAGCACCCATACACAAAGGAACTACTAGCTTCTGTTCCTCGTCTAGGTTCAGCTCCAAGCAGACCTCAGATCAAGTCAAAGGGTCTTGAGCCAGTTCTTTCAATGTCTAACGTGACTATCGAATATCCAAAGCGTGGACGTGTTCCAGCTTTCCAGGCTGCTAAGGACATTAACTTCGACATCTTCCCAGGAGAAATCTTAGGTTTGGTGGGAGAGTCAGGTTCAGGTAAGACCACTATCGGTCGTGCTGCTATCGGTCTTCTTCCAGTCAAGGAAGGTTCTATCAAGGTTGTTGGTAAAGAAATTGGCCAGGCAACTGGTAAAGAACTAAAGGATATCCGTAAGCACACAGGTATCGTTTTCCAAGACCCAGCTTCTTCTCTTAACCCTCGTCTTCCTATCGGTGAGAGCATCGGAGAGCCTCTGCTGCTAGCAGGTGTTGCTAAGGGTGCTGAACTTGATGCAATGGTTGAAGATCTTCTAGACAAGGTAGAGCTAGCTCGTTCATACAGAAACCGTTACCCACACGAGCTTTCTGGTGGTCAGCGTCAGCGTGTTGGTATTGCTAGAGCTCTTGCTCTAAGCCCAGACATCTTGATTGCCGATGAGCCTACTTCAGCTCTTGACGTATCTATTCAGGCTAGATTCCTAGACCTGCTTCTAGATCTGCAGTCTCAGCTGAAGTTCGCATGTCTATTCATTAGCCACGACATCGCTGTTGTTGAAATTCTGGCTCACAGAATTGCAGTTATGCAGCACGGTCGTTTGGTTGAAATCGGTGAACGTGACGAGATCCTAAACAACCCTCAAGACCCTTACACTAAGGCACTTTTGGCTGCTGTTCCAGTTCCAGACCCTAAGGAACAGAAGAAGCGTCGTGAGGCTAGAGCCAAGCTTTTGGCGGCAGCTAAATAGATTAGAGCCATCTTTGGCTTAGGCAGGCTCATTTAGGGCCTATCTAAGTTAGACTTTAGGTATTCGAGCTCTTGCACATAGTGCACGTCTGCTCAAACAATAAAGCGTTGAAGTGATTACTCTTTTTGCGCTGACCGATGCCCTAAAGGACCCACAGTAATGGCTCAAGTAACTAGAGACGATATCCGTAACGTAGCAATCGTGGCTCACGTTGACCATGGCAAGACAACTTTGGTTGATGCCATGCTTCGCCAGACCGGATCATTCAGCGACCACGCACAGCTTGGCGAGCGAATGATGGACTCAGGCGACCTGGAACGTGAAAAGGGTATTACCATCCTGGCTAAGAACACAGCTATCGCGTACAAGGGTGCTTCAGCTAATGGTAAAGAAATCACAATCAACGTGATCGACACCCCGGGTCACGCTGACTTCGGTGGAGAAGTTGAACGTGGACTATCAATGGTTGATGGTGTTGTTCTTCTAGTTGATGCTTCTGAAGGTCCACTACCTCAGACCCGTTTCGTTCTTCGCAAGGCACTTGAGGCGAACCTGACTGTAATCCTTTTGGTTAACAAGACTGACCGTCCAGATGCTCGTATTGATGAAGTTGTTGAAGAGACACATGACCTTCTATTGGGTCTAGCCTCAGACATTCACGAAGATGTTCCAGATCTGGACATTGATGCAATTTTGGAGCTTCCAGTTATTTATGCATCTGGTCGTGCAGGTCGTGCAAGCCTAAACAAGCCTGCTGATGGTGCAATGCCAGATAGCGAAGACCTAGAGCCACTATTCGGTGCAATCTTGAAGCACATCCCCGCTCCAACTTATGACGATGAAGCTCCACTACAGGCTCACGTTACTAACCTTGACGCTTCACCATTCCTCGGTCGTCTAGCTCTTCTACGTATCTTCAACGGAACTATCAAGAAGGGCCAGCAGGTTGCTTGGGTTCGTCAAGATGGCACCACACAGAACGTAAAGATCACAGAACTTCTAAAGACCAAAGCTCTAGATCGTTTCCCAACAGAATCAGCTTCTGCTGGTGACATTGTTGCGGTTGCTGGTATTGAGAACATCACCATTGGTATTTTGGTATGTTCCAGCAGCGACAGGTTTAAAACCAATCACCTTTTTGCCTTGTTCGCGGAGTTTTAGAATCAGCGCACCACTCACCAAAGTTTTACCAACTTCAGCGTCTGTCTTCTTACCGAAGTCAGCTGCGTACAGTTTGTTTGCCAAGGCGCTTGGGTCTTGTGCAACGACTTCGAGGTATGTTGCGTTGCTGAGAACTGTGTTGTACAGACCACCG
>CALFOB010000192.1 GCA_937919125.1 uncultured Micrococcales bacterium
CAACAGCACCAGAAACGTCACCCTTGATGACCAAGTTGAGTGACTCAACCTTGCCCTCTTCGAATGCCTTAGTGAAGTCTTCAAGGCTCACGCGCTTACGAGTCTTAGCAAGAAGAGCGTTTCTATCGGCAGCTTCACGCTTCTCAGCAATCTGTCTAGCCTGACGCTCATCTTCAGTAACAACAAATGTGTCACCTGCACGAGGAACTGACTGAAGACCTAGAACCTGGACAGGTCTTGAAGGACCTGCTGATTCAACTGCATCACCGTTCTCGTTGAACATCGCACGAACACGACCGTGAGCAGCACCTGCAACGATTGAATCTCCAACACTTAGAGTTCCTGACTGGATCAGAACTGTTGCAACCGATCCACGTCCCTTGTCTAGGTTGGCTTCAATGGCAACACCGCGAGCATCACGGTTAGGGTTTGCACGAAGATCTAGTGCAGCATCTGCAGTTAGTAGAACAGCGTCTAGAAGTTCTGGAATACCCGCACCAGTTAGAGCTGAAACATCTACGAACAGGACATCGCCACCATATTCTTCAGCAACCAAGTTGAACTCAGTTAGCTGTTGACGGATCTTGGCAGGGTTAGCTCCCTCTTTATCAACCTTGTTTACTGCAACAACGATTGGAACACCAGCAGACTGAGCGTGGTTCAACGCTTCAACTGTCTGAGGCATAACACCGTCATCCGCTGCAACAACCAAGATTGCAATATCGGTTACCTGAGCACCACGTGCACGCATAGCGGTGAACGCCTCGTGACCTGGAGTATCGATAAAGGTAATTGCTCTGTCAACACCTTCGTGCATGCTGTGAACTTGGTAAGCACCAATGTGCTGAGTAATACCACCAGCTTCACCGCCTTGAACATTGGCGTTACGAATCTTGTCAAGCAAACGAGTCTTACCGTGATCAACGTGACCCATAACAGTCACAACAGGAGCACGGAATTCCATGTCTTCGTCGTCTTCTTCGAAGTCAGTAGAAATGTCTAGACCGAATGAATCGAATAGCTCGCGCTCTTCATCTTCTGCTGAAACAACTTCAAGCTTGTAACCAAGCTCTTCTCCAAGAATCTGGAATGTCTCTTCATCCAATGAAGCAGTAGCTGTTGCCATTTGACCTAGGTGGAATAGCACCGTAATCAGCTGACCAGCATTGGCATCAATTTTGTCTGCAAAGTCCTGAATAGAAGAACCTCTGCGAAGACGAATAACTGTGGTGCCATCACCGCGTGGAACTACTGCACCACCAAGGCTTGGAGCTGAACGCTGTTCGAACTCTTCGCGCTTTACTCTCTTTGACTTTCTAGCCTTAGATGAACTTCTTGAGCCACCCTTACCGAAAGCACCAGCTGTACCGCCACCGCGACCACGGCCACCAGCACCTGGACGACCACCTGGAGCACCAAAACCTGGAGCTCCACCTGGAGCACCACCAGGTGCACCACCAGGACGAGGAGTAAATCCACCTGGACGAGAAGATCCGCCAGCACCAGCTGGACGAGACGGACCACCCGCACCAGCTGGACGAGGAGCGCCACCTGGACGAGTACCAGATTGGCCTGGTCTACCCATGCCCTGGTTAGAAGAGAAAGGATTGTTTCCAGGTCTTGCCATTGGGCGAGGAATACCCATGCCCTGAGCTGCAGCAAATGGGTTGTTACCTGGACGAGGAATACCTGGGGTTGGCGCTACTGGAGCAGCAGGAGTTGCTGGCTCGGCAGGAGCAGCATCAGCTGGCTTCGCCTCTTCAACAGTCTCTTCTTTAGCAGCAGCTGCCTTAGTTGCCTTTGGCTTAGCAGGTGCTTTTTCAACCTTAGGAGCTTCTTCTTTCGGCTTGGCGTTTGGATACGCTGCACGAAGCTTGTTTGCCACCGGAGGGGCAATCGTTGACGAACCGCTTTTGACGTATTCGCCTAATTCATTTAATTTGGCCAGTGCCTCGGCAGTTTCAATACCGAGCTCTTTGGCAATGTCGTACACGCGTGGTAGCGCCACTTTATATCTCCTGTCTGGGACCCACCCCAGTCAGGGCAGGCTTATTGCTTTGAGGAACTCATTTCGAGGTGCTCATTAGATCTCTAACATCATTTCGGCCTGTTCTATTTGTTTGACTAAATCAGTTACTTGCTCAAGGTCTGCTTTTCCGCGAAATGATCGCACAAAGGCTTTTCTTTCAACCGCGGTTTCAAGACATTTCGTTTTCTTGTGTATCCAAGAGCCACGACCGGGCATTTTCTTTTCGGTATCAACACTCAGGTTTCCCTGAAAATTGGCTATCCGAATCAAATCTGATCGGTTGCCACGCTGGCGGCAGCCAACGCAAGTTCTAACTGGATACATTCTACTGCCTGCATTCTCTAAAGCTCTAGCCTTTTATGTAACTGCGTAGGGCTACTGTTTATTCCTCGTCTTCGAGGTCATCAGCCATGATGTCAATCTTGGCTCCGGTTAGCTTGCTAGCAAGTCTTGAGTTCTGACCTTCCTTACCGATGGCAAGTGAAAGCTGGTATTCAGGGACAAGTACGCGTACCTTAGGGTGTTCTCCCCTAACCGCAGAGCCGTCATTGACTACGAATGAGGCTGAAACCTTGGCTGGAGATAGTGCTTGGGCGACAAACTTGGCGATATCTTCTGAATAATCGACGATGTCGATCTTCTCGTCGTTCAATTCGGCTGTTACAGCTCTAACTCGCTGTCCTAGTTCACCAATACAAGCACCCTTGGCATTAAGGCCTGCAACTGCGGTTCTAACTGCAATCTTGGTACGGTGGCCTGCTTCTCTAGCAACCTGGACAATTTCAACCTGGCCACTGGCAATTTCAGGTACTTCTAGAGCAAAAAGCTTACGAACAAGGCTTGGGTGGGTTCTAGAAACGTTTATCTGAACCTGACCTCTTACGTTCTTATCAACCTTGGTCACATAAAAACGCATTCTCTTACCGTGAGAGTAGTCCTCACCTGGAACCTGCTCTTCTGGAGGCATGATTGCTTCGGCATCGCCTAGCTTTACATAAACCATGTATGAACGTGGGCCCTGCTGGATTTCACCAGCAACAATGTCTTCAACCTTGGCCTTGAATTCTCCATAAAGGCCTTCATCAGAGATGCCTCTGATTCGTTGAGCAATAACCTGCTTAGCAGCGTTAGCAGCAATACGACCGAAGTTCTCAGGAGTTCTGTCTACTTCAGAAACCTTTGAGCCATCAGGCAAGGTAACAACTAGTTCGCCAGCCTCATTTCGTTCCTCAGTGTCAGGAACCATGATTACGATTTTGCCGGTCTTCTGGTCTAGGACTGCACGGGCTGGATCGCTGTTACCAACACTCTTGTGGTAGGCAGCTTCAACTGCGGCTTCAATAATTTCAACAAGTTCGTTGAAAGGAATTTCTCGATCTCTTTCAACAAGTCGAAGAGCAGATCGGAAGAGCGTCGTGTAGGGAAAGAGTGTC
>CALFOB010000193.1 GCA_937919125.1 uncultured Micrococcales bacterium
ACCGTATGGATTTACTTTCTGACCCATTACTTGGTCCTCGCCTTCTGTGCACTCGCCTTGGCGATGATTTCGTCTGGAGTTGAAACAACAACTGTGATGTGGCTTGTACGCTTCAAGATTTGAGCTGAACGACCCTGAGCACGAGGCATGAATCTCTTCATGGTCGCACCTTCATCAACGTAAGCCTCTGAAATGATTAGGTCGCCCTCATCAAAACGAACGTTAGCTGCATCAGCTTTAACTCTTGCGTTAGCAACAGCGGATGCGATCAACTTGTTCACTGGCTCAGCAGCTGCCTGTGGAGCAAACTTCATCAGAGCAAGTGCTTCTTCAGCGCTCTTGCCACGAATCAGGTTGACAACACGACGTGCCTTCTGAGGGGTGATACGCACACTGCGTAATTTAGCGGTAGCTTCCATGATTACTTTCTGCGACCCTTCTTGTCGTCCTTCACGTGACCACGGAAGGTGCGGGTAGGTGCGAATTCACCAAGCTTGTGACCAACCATGGTCTCGCTGATGAAAACTGGGATGTGCTTACGGCCATCGTGAACCGCGATGGTGTGACCCAGCATTGCTGGAACAATCATCGAGCGACGTGACCAGGTCTTGATCACGTTCTTGCTGTTGGCTTCGTTCTGCTTGGCTACCTTCTTGAAAAGGTGGTCATCAACGAAAGGACCTTTTTTTAGACTTCTTGGCATATTCTTAGGCTCCTACTAGTGGCTTCCACGCGGACGACGACGGACAATTAGCTTGTCGCTAGGCAACTTCTTCTTACGAGTGCGGCCCTCAGCTTGACCCCAAGGAGTCACTGGGTGGCGTCCACCAGAAGTCTTACCTTCACCACCACCGTGTGGGTGGTCTACCGGGTTCATAGCAACACCACGGACGGTTGGGCGAACACCCTTCCATCTCATACGTCCTGCTTTACCCCAGTTGATGTTTGACTGCTCAGCGTTACCAACTTCACCGATGGTTGCGCGGCAACGAGCATCGACGTTACGGATTTCGCCTGAAGGCAAACGTAGCTGAGCCATGCCGCCATCTTTAGCAACTAGACGAACTGCAGCTCCAGCTGATCGACCCATCTTCGCTCCACCACCTGGCTTTAGCTCGATAGCGTGAATCACAGTACCAACAGGAATGTTCTTCAATGGAAGAGCGTTACCTGGCTTGATGTCTGCTGATGGACCCTGCTCAATACGGTCACCCTGCTTTAGCTTGTTAGGAGCGATGATGTATCGCTTCTCGCCATCTGCATAGTGAAGTAGTGCAATACGTGCAGTGCGGTTCGGGTCATACTCGATGTGTGCAACAGTTGCTGGCACGCC
This sequence comes from uncultured Micrococcales bacterium, assembly GCA_937919125.1. GTDB lineage: Bacteria > Actinomycetota > Actinomycetes > Actinomycetales > Microbacteriaceae > Rhodoluna. Next base: position 1,334 of record CALFOB010000193.1, read on the forward strand.
ATCCTTGTCGTGACGACGGAAGTCGATCACACGATACATACGCTTGTGACCACCACCGATGTGACGAGTAGTAATACGACCTGATGAGTTACGACCACCAGTTTTTGGTAGTGGACGTAGAAGTGACTTCTCAGGAGTGGTTCTAGTTACTTCAGAAAAATCTGAAACAGATGAACCACGACGACCTGGAGTCGTCGGCTTATATTTACGAATTCCCATTTATCTCTCGCCCTTAACCGATGTTGCTAAACAAGTCGATGGTGCCGCTCTTCAAGGTGATGATTGCGCGCTTGGTGTCCTTGCGCTTACCCAATCCAAACCTTGTCTTACGGGTCTTACCAATGCGGTTCAAAGTGTTAACTGATGCAACCTTGACGTTGAAGATAACTTCAACAGCCTGCTTGATCTCAGTCTTGTTTGAACGTGGATCTACTTCGAAGGTGTACTTACCCATGTCAATGAGGTTGTATGACTTCTCGGAAACGATTGGACGAATAATGACGTCGCGTGGGTTCTTGTTTACTGCAGTCATTTTTACGCCTCCTTCTTTGAGTTAGCGGTGAACTCGTCAATGGCTGACTTTGTGAAAACTAGGTCATCAGAGTTCAAGATGTCGTAAGCGTTTAGCTGGTCAACCGGAAGAACGTGAACGTTCTTTAGGTTGCGAAGGCTTAGGTAGCTAACTTCGTCAGTGCGATCTAGAACAACTAGAACGTTCTTCTGCTTTGTGAACATAGCTAGGAAAGCCTGAGCTGCCTTAGTAGAAGGCTTGTCGCTTAGACCAAGTGACTCAACTACGTGCAGACGGTTGTTACGAGCTCTGTCAGTTAGTGCCTGACGAACTGCAGCAGCCTTCATCTTCTTAGGTGTGCGCTGGTCGTAGTCACGAGGCTTTGGACCGTGAG
>CALFOB010000194.1 GCA_937919125.1 uncultured Micrococcales bacterium
CGACATTCAGATCAAGATGGCTCAAGGCGCAAAGCCTGGTGAAGGTGGCCAGCTTCCACCGAACAAGGTTTACCCGTGGATTGCAAACATCAGACACTCGACCCCTGGGGTTGGTTTGATTTCACCACCACCTCACCACGACATTTATTCAATTGAAGATTTGAAACAACTTATCTTCGATTTGAAGAGAGCGAACTCAAGCGCACGTGTTCACGTCAAGCTTGTTAGCCAGGTTGGTATCGGTACTGTTGCTGCAGGTGTTGCGAAGGCAAAAGCAGACGTCATTCTCGTGTCGGGCCATGATGGTGGTACCGGTGCTTCTCCTTTGAACTCTTTGAAGCACGCTGGAACACCTTGGGAGCTTGGGCTTGCTGAAACCCAGCAGACCCTTATGGTTAACGGTCTTAGAGATAGAGTTTCCGTTCAAGTTGATGGTCAGATGAAGACAGGTCGCGATGTTGTTATCGCAGCGCTTCTTGGAGCTGAAGAATTCGGTTTCGCTACAGCACCTCTAGTTGTTTCTGGTTGTGTGATGATGCGTGTTTGCCATCTTGACACCTGTCCTGTCGGTGTTGCTACTCAGAACCCTGACCTAAGAGCTAGATTCACAGGTCAAGCTGAGCACGTTGTTAACTTCTTCATGTTCTTGGCTGAAGAGGTTAGAGAGTATCTGGCATCTCTTGGCTTTAGATCTCTCGATGAAGCTATCGGTCATAGTGAACTACTAGATGCCAACAGAGCTATCAGTCACTGGAAGGCAGATGGGCTAGACCTAACTCCTATCCTTTCCGCTCCTAAGCCAAACACAGGGCCACTACGAAGATTCACATACCAAGATCACGAGCTCGAGAAGCACTTCGACCATGAACTAATCAAACTAAGTTCAGCAGCGTTAGAAGATGCACAGGAAGTTCTTATCAACCTGCCAATAAATAACACAGCGCAGGCTGTTGGAACCATGCTCGGTCATGAAGTAACAAAGAGATACGGTGTTGCAGGATTGCCTGAAGCAACAATTGACATTCGGGTTGAAGGTTCTGCTGGTCAATCATTCGGAGCGTTTATTCCTAGTGGAATCAAGCTAACAATCTCTGGAGACTCTAATGACTACGTGGGTAAGGGTCTATCAGGCGGATTGATTGTTGTGAAGCCATCAGAGAGCTCTGTCTTCCCAGCGGATCAAAACGTTATTGCTGGAAACGTTATCGGTTACGGGGCTACTAGCGGAAGCATGTTCCTAAGTGGAATTGTTGGCGAAAGATTCCTAGTTAGAAACTCTGGTGCTACTGCGGTTGTCGAAGGTGTTGGAGATCACGGTCTTGAATACATGACGGGTGGAACAGCCTTGATCCTAGGTAGAACTGGAAAGAACTTCGCGGCTGGTATGTCCGGTGGTGTTGCTTACGTTTACAAGCTAAGAGCAGACCTGGTGAACCACAGCGCACTTGCAGATGGCGAGCTAGATCTCCTGCCACTTGATGAATCAGATGCAACCGCAGTAAAGGCTCTTCTAGAAAGACACGTTCTAGAAACAGGATCTAAGTTAGCTCAATCGCTACTTGTTGGCTTTGACTCTGAACACAAGCACTTCACTAAGGTGCTTCCTAGAGACTATGCAAACGTGAAGAAGATTCAAGCAGCAGCAACGCTAAATGGGGAAGACCTTGATGGCTCTGAAGTTTGGCAAAGAATTCTGGAGGTGAGTGTCAATGGCAGATCCTAGAGGCTTTCTAAAAGTAACTGAGCGAGAGACCGCGAAGAGAAGACCTATTGAAGTTCGCATCAAGGACTGGAAAGAAGTTTACGAACCGACCGATCCTGCAGTTCTAAAGAACCAAGCTGGACGCTGCATGGACTGCGGTATCGCTTTCTGTCACCACGGTTGCCCACTAGGAAACCTAATTCCAGAGTGGAATGA
>CALFOB010000195.1 GCA_937919125.1 uncultured Micrococcales bacterium
TGATCTTGGCAACTCTGTCATCGCCGTACTTTTCGGTAACGTACCTGATTACTTCTCCACGACGACGATCATCGAAGTCAACATCGATATCAGGCAAGCTCTTTCTGCTTGGGTTTAGGAATCTTTCAAAGATAAGGCCGTACTTGATTGGATCAAGGGCTGTGATACCCAATACATAAGAAACAAGTGAACCTGCTGCAGAACCACGACCAGGACCAACTCTGATTCCCTGTGCTCTTGCCCAAGAAATAAAGTCAGCGACGACTAGGAAGTAGCCAGGGAAGTTCATGTTCTTGATGACTTCAATTTCATACGCAATGCGCTCTTGGTATTCAGGTGCAATGTTGGTTCCAAAACGAGCTTTCATACCCGCTAATACTTCTTGCTCAAACCACGATGCTTCTGTGTGACCTTCAGGGACATCAAATCTAGGCATCAGGTTACGCTCTTCGAATTGAATGTTTGAGCGTTCCGCAACTAGAAGCGTGTTGTCACAGGCTTCAGGGAATGCAGCGAAAAGCTCACGCATCTGCCTTGCACTCTTTAGGTAATAACCCTCACCGTCAAACTTGAATCTCTTCTCGTCGTTCATCTGAGTTCCAGTTTGAAGACAGAGGAGAGCCTCTTGTGCTTCAACGTGACCTGGTTCTGTGTAATGAAGATCGTTGGTAGCTAGAAGAGGAATTCCTAAGTCTTTAGAAAGCTTGATTAGATCATCAAAGGATCTACGTTCAACGCTTGCTCCGTGATCCATGATTTCAATGAAGTAGTTTTCTTTACCGAAGATGTCTCTAAACTCAGCTGCTGTCTCTAAAGCTTCTTTGTATTGACCTAAACGAAGTCTGGTTTGAACTTCTCCACCGGCACACCCAGAAGTAGCAATAATTCCTTTAGCGTGCTTAGCAAGAAGTTCTCGATCCATTCTTGGTTGGAAGTAGTAGCCCTCTAACCAGGCATGAGAACTTAGCTTGAACAGATTCATCATGCTGTCGTTATCTGTTGAAAGCATGGTTAGGTGAGAATAAGAACCTTTAGAGAGATCATCTTCTCCCCCATCAGCCCAGTAGGTTCTGCTCTTATCAAGTCTTGAACCAGGAGCTAGATAAGCTTCAATACCAATGATTGGCTTGATGCCTCGCTTGGTTGCCTTCTGCCAAAACTCGTAAGCACCAAAGTTATTACCGTGATCAGTGATGGCAATCGCAGGCATTTCAAAGTCAACGGCTTTATCAAGTAGCTCGTCAATCTTGGCTGCTCCATCAAGCATGGAGTAATCCGTATGCACGTGTAGGTGCACAAAGTTATCGCTACTTGAACTCATTGACTTACTTATCTGTTGTTTATTTGGCTTGGGGAAATAGCCTAACTTGACCCGCAGTCATCCTATTTCAGGCTCGCAGCCGAAAGACTATGTGGTCCTAAGGACCTCTAAAGCTTTGGCAAGATCTTCAGGGTATGAACTCTCGAAGGAAACATACTCGCCTTTGGTTGGGTGGATAAAGCCCAGTTTCATAGCGTGCAACCACTGTCTTTCAAGACCTAGCCTTAGAGCCAACT
>CALFOB010000196.1 GCA_937919125.1 uncultured Micrococcales bacterium
TAGTCCCAAAGTTCAAAAAGTCTGAATCTGACATTCCATAAACACCAGCTAGGGCAGTCAGAATAGCTTCAGCAATGTCGATCTTTGGAACGTTAGGTTCAAAGAGGCGATAGAAGTTCGGGATCCCTTCATGGTGTTCCTTGTATTCATCTTCAGTTGCATCGGGTTTCTCCCAGCCATAGAAGACAAGCGAATTGATGTCATCGTCTGTTAACTTTGGTCTGACTTGAAGATTTCCTGAAATCTCCATATGGATAGAGCCGTCTTCTTCTAACAATCCCTGAACATAAGGTGATGTCTCAGGACTCAACTGGAATTTTCTGATGTAGGTCTGAATATGAAAATTATTGCCAGCGTTTAGGCCATTGAGCAAATGCACAATGACCTCCCCGACTGGCTCCCACTTTGGGCCTAGAAATGGGTTATCGCTGATCATCTAGCTCTTTCTCCAAAAGTCTAGGTTCGCAACTTCAAGCAACCAATTCTCGAATAGGGAATTGCTCAGAGCCGCCTCGCAGCGTTTGTCGCGAATGAGTCTGATTGCGTCAGCAGGAGCATAGCCATCGCGAATAAGCACGAGAGCAGTGACTAAACCGGAACGATTGATACCAGCCTGGCAACGAATAAGAACTTTCTTGCCAGCCTTCCAGTCGGCATGAGCCTCACGAACCATAAAGAACAGGTCTCTTTCTGGATCTAGGTCTGACATGTCTCCATCATGGAATGCGAATCGCATCTCCTTTACGTTATGAGAGGCTGCGTTGGCAGCTGAATACAGTGTTGCCACCGTGTCAAAGTGCTTCTTGGTGACCTGACCTGTGGAGATTTGACCGTAACTCCTGATGTAGCTGAACTCGCTCTTGTCTCGAAGGTATGCACCCATAGTGTCTGTGTCATCTGTACCGCCTTGGTATAGACCTGGGCATACTTCGTTCCAGAGTTCAACTGGATAATAATTTGTGTTCATGGTGATGTTTCTTTCTTTCTAAATTTTTTCTGTTTTGCATTTGTATTGTTGAACGTGATGTTGGCAGGATCTGTCAAATATGACTGTTGGGCCAACTGGTGCATTTTGAATCATCAGAGAGTGCTCTTCACACTGATACTCCTTAGATCCACAGACCGGACATATGAGCCAGTATTCGGCGGGAGCCCCGCATGAATGCCACTCACAGAGCTGCTCCTTGTCGTCGAGTAAGAAGTCTTCAAGGGTGAACTCTAGAAGTGTGGTGTCTAGCTCATTGGTTTGCATCTAGTCGCCCTGCCTCTTCAAATAGTGCCCGGCCTCTGACTTGGTCTTTGAAGGTGAACACCGAGGCTTTCTCGTTGCTCTCCCAAGGTGCTAGTCGGGCAAGTTTGTTTTGATTGTGAACAATCAGATGTTGACTATCGTTTGATCCAAAAAAGAACATAGTTTTTCTCGGTAGCTTGTAGAGAAGAACAAGAAGCATGATTGCACTCTCGACAATGTCTTCAATGTTGTAGCCCTCGTCAAAGACGCGAATAAAGTTCTCGTTTACTCCAGACAGGTACGCTCTCTCAGTAATCGCATACTCGCCTGATTCAGTTCTAGGAACTGCAAATCCCAAGAAATCCATGTACTGATAGTGAAACTTTGTTAGCTGTCTACTTAATCGCGAATTTGCTGATGCCACCAGGATTGCTTCTCCGGTATCCATGAACTGGATTCGAATTCGAGGCGCACCTTTCTTTTGATCAAGCTTTGGATATAGAGATGTAATGGTGCTTAATCTCACATCGCGGCTTGGCTTTGATCGGTGTAGCTCAATCATTGCCTCAGCTAGCGGCAGCCAGCCTTCTCCGATGAATGGGTTGTCCAAAAACCTTTTCATGCTTATTCCTACTTTTCTTCTGTGACTCTTTTGTAGATAGTTTCAACAACCAGCGCCCAGGTCTCTGGAGTCTCCTTCAGAGGTTGGTATCCACCGGCTCCACCGATGATTGCTCTTCCTTGAGAATGCTTGTTAGCCATCTCCGCAACCATCTCAGCTGCATACTTGAAACCTGCAGCTGTGTAGTTTGAATCAACGCCGATAGCATTTGCTCCTTCGTGACCATCAGCTCCAGCAGCAACAAGAATCACATCGGGTGCATATTCATCGATGATCTTCTTGGCTCCATCAATAGCTTTCTTGAAGACCTCGTCCCCATCACCGTTTCTAACGTTGAAGTTATAGATGTCTTCTTCAGGGTGGTGATACTCGAACTCCGAACTCTGTAGCCATGAATCAGATGGATAGATACCTCCGTTGTGAATGCTGATGCAAGGAATGCCTTTGCCCTTGAGCATGTGTGCAACACCATCTCCGGCGTGAATGTCCCAGTCCAGGTAAAGAACCTTTAGACCGGCTTTCTGAAGCTCCATTGCTGCATAAGCCATGTCGTTATAAACACAGAAGCCTGAAGACTTTCCGTACATAGCGTGATGCTTAGCTCCTTGAGGATTGAAAGCAACCTTCACCTGACCAGACAAGATCAGTTCAACCGCACGGATAGTTCCTTTAAACATCTCATAGGCTGTTTCTCCCATCACTGGGTTAGTCCCATACCACTCGCTAGAGTTACCACTCTGAATCCACTTGATGTAGTCAGGGTCGTGAGTAGCAGCCAGAGCTTGTCTGTCTGACTCTTCCTTAGAAGGGTCTGTTGGATCCACTATCTTCACCTGGTTTCCCAAAGCATTGATGAGTAGTTCCATTGCTAGCTTTGCTCTAACTGGGTTGGTTGGGTGTGATCCATCCCCAGCTCCTAGTAACCAGTTAAGGTATAGATCGCTGTAGATGATGGCTAATGGCTGTTGGTTGTCTTTCATGGCTTTATTCCTCGGTTTTAGGGGATGACTCCTCTTGTTCTTGCATGGCTTTGAGTATTTGTT
>CALFOB010000197.1 GCA_937919125.1 uncultured Micrococcales bacterium
CGCAAATAACCATATTGGCATTAAAAAACTTTGCCATATTTCTTGTTCTCACTACACCACCTACATCTGGTGAGGCAAATGTGAGGTTGTCAAGCCCTAATGATTTCAAATAAGGAATAAAAATAGCCGTTCCTTCCAAGTGGTCCACTGGAAAATCCATGAAACCTTGAATTTGACCGGCATGTAAATCAATCGTCATTAAACGATCAGCGCCAGCAGCAGTCAACAAGTTGGCAATTAATTTTGCTCCAACTTGAATGTTCTTAGATGGCTTGAGAACAATCCTTGGAATCTGTGGTCTAAATGATTTGAGTGCGGAGTAGATTCGGCTTTGGCTGGGCCTGCCAACATTAACTATCGCTACTGGTTGACTAGGCGGATACAAACTCCAACATCCAACATGGCCGGTTGAAATAAGCCCAAAGGTTAAATCCAAACTCAAACCATTCGGATAAACCAAACACTTAGGCGAGTTACTTGATTGACTTCCTACAACAAGACTCACAGAACCATTAGAGCCTTTGATCAGAGTCGCTTTTGAAACGCATAGGTTCAATTGACTTGAATCACTGATTGCACCAATTGTGGTGTTCACAGAACTAAAGGCAGTCGGGCAACTAGGAGCAGAAGTCCAGCTGGCAGTCGAAAGTAAAACAGCGGCAAGGATGAACATCAAAGGAGCATACAAAGTTCAGGAGATCTTGCTAAAAGTTATGAACAAATAAAGAAAGGGCCCCAACTAATGTTGGGACCCTTTTACTTTTGGTTGCGGAGGCAGGATTTGAACCTACGACCTCCGGGTTATGAGCCCGGCGAGCTACCGAACTGCTCCACCCCGCGGCGAAGTTTCAGCATAACACAAACTAAGTGCTACTTGCTAGCCTCCAAAGCTGCTGTGAGGGCAGCCTTTAGGTGTGCATCAGCCTTACCGTATGCGGTCCAGTCTCCAGCCTTCATAGCCTCGTCTTTATCGATCATTGCTTGACGAGCGTTCTGTAGAGCTGTTGCTAACTGCTGGTCAGCAGTTTGACCTGGGTCAACCGGAGGAACCACTCCGCCGTCTGAACCACCACTACCAGTGAATAGAGCGTTCAATGCAGAGTCCAAGTTGTCCTCGAATGCAATCTTGTCACCGAAAGCTACCAACACCTTCTTTAGAAGTGGGAAGGATGTTTCACCAGTTGACTGAATGTAAACCGGTTGAACATAAAGCAATCCACCACCGATAGGTAGCGTTAGTAGGTTTCCGTTTAGAACCTTGGTTGAACCCTGTCTCAGAATGTTAAGAAGTTTTGAAACTTCGCTATCTGAGTTGAAGTTGTTTTGAACCTGGCCAGGACCTGGAACAATTGTGGTCCTTGGCAAAGTTAGGAGACGCAACTTTCCATAGTGCTCGGAAATTACTCCATCTTTATCCCCCGCATCCGAGTCGGCTACCAAGTATCCCGTTAGAACGTTTCTACTTGCATCACCAGTTGATTTAGGAATGAAGGTTGAGTAAATCGAGAAGGATGGCTTCTCTTGAGTTGGGACCTGCAGAGTCAAGTAGTAAGGAGGCTGAAGTGAACCAGTTCCCTGACCTTGATCAACAGGGTCGTTTGGAGTCATCCATGCGTCCTGCTGTGAATAGAAAGCTCCAGCGTCAGTTACGTGATACTGACCTAGAATTCCACGCTGCATCTTGAACAGATCTGCAGGATATCTAATGTGTGAAAGAAGAGCACCTGACATCTCTGAAACAGGCTTCACAGTGTTTGGGAAAACTTTCATCCAGGTCTTCAAGATTGGATCCTTGTCATCCCATGCATAAAGCTTCACTGAACCGTCATAGGCATCAACAGTTGCTTTGACCGAGTTGCGGATGTAGTTGATTGCTCCACGCTTGATTGGAGCAGTTGTTGAACTGTCGGCAATAGTGCTGTCTAGGTTCTCAGCTCTTGAGTATGGATAGTTAGCTGATGTTGTGTAGCCATCAACAATCCAAACAACCTTGCCCTCAACAATTGCTGGGTAAATGTCATTGTCAAGAGTTAGGTAAGGAGCGACCTGAGCAACGCGTTCTCTTGGGTTTCTGTTGTAGAGAATCTGCGATGAGTTGGTAACTGCATCTGACAAAAGAATCTGCTCGCTCTGGAACTTCAATGAGTAAGACAGACGCTTGAAGATGTCATCTAGCTTTGGTCCACCATTTCCCTTGAAGGTAGTCATGGTTTGCTGATCAGTTGAAGCACTGTCTTCACCTGCAGGGTAGTCAAGCTCTTTATCTGCTGCACCTTCTGGAGCACCAACAATTGAGTAAAGAGGAGAGCTCTCACCGAAGTAGATACGAGGCTCGTAGTCGCCTAAAAGTCCCTTGGAAGGGATTCCAGATTGTAAGAACACAGGCTGTCCATCAACCGAACGCTGGTTTCCATACGCGGCGACCATTCCGTAGCCGTGAGTAAAGACAACAACGTTGTTATACCAAGACTGAGATGAACCAAGTCCTGATTGGTTTAGTTCACGCACGGCTAGAACTGTGTCTTGAACTTTTCCTTTGATCTTGTAACGGTCAACATCTAAGTGGTTCTGGAAACCGTAGTACTGACGGTACTGTTCTAGCTGCTTGAAAGAAGAGCTAACCAAGTTTGGATCAAGAATTCTGATCTGAGCTGCTGTCTGAGCGTCCTTCTTTAGAGCTCCGGCAGTAGCAGTTGTCTTGGCGTCGTACTCAACGGTCTGAACTTTGTCCAAACCGTAGGCTGCACGGGTGGCCTCAATGTTGCGCTTTATGTATTCAGCTTCAAGAGTTCTTTCATTTGGAACTACTTGGAAGGTTTGTACGATGCCAGGCCACACTCCACCAAGAACAACCGCTAGAACTAGCATCAAAGATGTACCGAGAATTGCCAGTCTCCACTTCGCCACTACAGCAACAGCTAAGTAGATAAGTGCAACAACAAATGCGATAGCGGTAAGGATCTGAGCAGCAGGAATGCTGGCATTCACATCTGAGTAAGTCGCTCCAGTAAAGAGACCTGCTGATGAGGTCATGGTTTCATACTGACCTAACCAAATAGTTGCACCAAGCAGAGCCATGAATGTAGCTGACAAGACAGAGATTTGAATTCTTGCTGTCTTTGAAAGTGTTGAGTTCTTTCCATTGAACTTAATTCCGCCGTAAACCAGGTGGAACAAGATCACCGGGATCAAAGCTAGGAAGGTGACAACCATAAGGTATGACACCAAAAGAATGTAGAAAGGAAGATCAAATAGGTAGAAGCTCACATCAAGGTTGAACTGAGGGTCCAGAACTCCCGACGCGGTGCTGTTCAAAAATAGAACAACGGCTTGCCAGTCAGAGCTCTGCGATGTTCCAACAAAAATTCCTATACCCAGAGGAACAATAAAAAGAAGTCTCTTGCGAAGACGGTCAAGGATCTGACGGTATTCACCTAGGTCTCTTCCAAAGAAGTCATTACCTGTTACATAGATTGGTCTCAATCGCCAGGCAAGGTAAATGTTCACCCAGACAACTGCTGCAGCAAATATTGCGGTCACAGCAAAGACCGCCACTTGGGCCCAGATCTGTGTTGTGAAAACGGATAGGAAGCCAAGCTGATCAAACCACAACACATCTGTGTAGACACTTGATCCACTCACTAGTGCAATTGCTAAAACAGCGATGATTCCAACTGAAATGGCTAGAGGCGCTCGCTTGCGAAGGTCTGCTGCATTAATCTGACTCATTGATTTTCCTTAGCTGTTATTTATTTTGTACAAGAAAGAAGGCGGTCGGTGCCAGTGTTATTGGCAATCGCCTTTACTGCTCGAAGTGAATCTTGAATAGTTGAAACCTTGATAACTGTGAGTCCATCAGGAATGTTTCCAATGACCTGCTCACAGTTATCGCTTGGAACTAGGAACCAATTGACCCCAGCTCTCTTAGCTCCATACATCTTTTGTTTTACTCCACCAATAGGACCAATCTGCCCATCAGGAGTAATCGTTCCTGTTCCTGCAATCTTTTGACCACCGGTTAGTTCACCTGGAGTCAACTTGTCATAGATGGCCAAAGCAAGCGTTTGTCCAGCGCTTGGTCCTCCGACGTTGCCAACTTTGACATCAATTGGGAATGGAAAAGTTGGCACAGTCTGAACATAGATACCCATGCGCCATTTGTCTTCAATCAGTTTTGGTAGAACAGAAAGAGAGAGCTTCTTTCCATCTCTTTCAACTACTAGATTGACCGGTCTTTCACCTTTAGTTTCTGCGACAAGTTGCTGAACTTGAGTTAGCCCCGTAGCTTTCTGTCCTTGTATAGAAATAAGAGTGTCTGAGGCTTTCAGGATTCCCCCGGCAGGACCCTTCTTTTCAACCATGGTGACTTTGATTACAGATGTGTAAGGAATGTCGAGAAGTGTAAGAGCAGCGGCTTTAGCGTTTGCCTGAGAATCAAGCATCATCATGTCAGCTTCATCACTAAGCATTTGATCATCCCAACCCTCTGGGTAAATGTCGGTGATCTTTACAACACTGAGTGCTGGGTCTAGCTGAGCCCAACCAACTTCAAGCCAAGAAGCACCCTTAGTAGAGTTGCCCCTCATCGAGACTGTGAGCATATCCAATTCACCAGAGACTGGGTAAGTCTTTCTGTCAGAAATAGAAACCATAGGTTCGCCGTTTATGTCTGAAAGCAAGTTATAGACAGGGCCAGGTTGTTCGACTAAATAAGGAGTTGGGGCAAGAACCGAAAAGAGTCCGCCACCGACCAGTGCGGCGGTTGTTGCCCAACTGACAACTTTCCCCAATGGGACTCTTCTACGAGGTTTCTCATCATTCGAAATCATTATGTTCAGCCTAAACGAGCCCTCAGACCGAGATGTGCCATCTTCAGGAAGTTCTAGGGTTTCTAGACCTCTCTGGCAACGCTATTGGCGAACAAACACATTGTTCCCTGAAAGGTAATGGAGTTTTATACGCAATAGCGCTTAGCGTAGATAGCAAGAGGAATCATGAGCGAAGACAATCAAAATGGACTACCGGACCCAGAAGAGCCAAGACGTATCTGGGAAGAGATGCTAAGCCAGGGATTTGACCCTGAGGCACTAGCTCAGGCTGCTGGGTTTGATGGCACACCTGAGTCTCTGCAGAAACTTTTCTCCAATATCCAAGGTGCTTTTCTAATCCCTAATCCACCATCAGAAGGTTCTGGTGTGAACTGGCAAGCTGCCGCTCAAGGAGCTAAAGAGTTAGCCAAGGTTGGGGCTACCTCCATTGACGACAAAGGCAGAAAAGAACTTAGCGAAGCCATTGGCATTGCTAACCTTTGGCTCAATGAAGCAACCAGTATTTCTGAAGTAATTCTTGAACCTAAACTTCTAAGCCGAACACTATGGGTTGACGATGCTCTTCCACTTTTCAAACTTCTAGCTGAACCAGTTGCTGATCGAATGAACAGATCTCTTGGCGAGGCAATCCAAGAACAACTACCTGAGGAACTGCAAGAGTCGCTCAAAGGTGCAAGTGAGATTATGAGATCTGCAGGAGCGATGATGTTCGCGATGCAGTTAGGTCAAGCTCTAGGACAACTCTCGAAAGAAGCTCTAACTGGAACAGAGATTGGTCTACCTATATATGTTGACCAAAGACCAGCTTTTGTAATTCAAAATCTTCAAGAGTTCATCGCAACTTTAGAGCTTGGTACCGATAAAGATCAGGCATACATCTATCTTGTGCTTAGAGAACTTGCACACACCAGATTGTTCAAGCACTCACGCTGGCTGAGAGAGAAAGTTGTTGCTCAGATTCGTGAGTATGCAGCTGGTATTACTTTTGACACCAGTCGAATGCAAGAAATCAGCGAAGACTTCGATCCTCAAGATCCTGCAGAACTCCAAGCAGCACTTGAGTCTGGTGCATTCTTAGCTGCTCGCTCCCCTAGCCAACAATCTGCTCTCGACAGCATTGAAAGAAACCTTGCGCTTATTGAGGGTTGGGTTGACGCGGTCACAAGTGAAGCAGCAAGACGACTTCCTAAATCAGATGCTATTCGTGAAGCCGTTAGAAGAAGACGTGCAACCGGTGGTCCGGCAGAAAGCACATTCCAAACTCTTGTTGGACTTGAACTAAGACCAAAGCGCATCAGAGAAGCGACCGCTTTATGGCAACTAATCGGTGAAGCTCTTGGAAATCAAAAACGTGATGAACTTTGGGATCACCCAGACTTTCTACCAACAGCTGAAGATATCGACAACCCAGATAAGTACGTTGCAAGAATTAAATCTGATTTGGGTATCCCTGATGCCATGGATCAAGCGTTGAGAGATCTCTTAGGCGAATAACTGTTGAGAACACGAGCAGTGTCTTTTGAATTTAGGCAGACTGTAGAGCGTGTTTCATCGAATAAACAAAGCTCAACCAGCAACTTGGCGTGATCCCAACACGATTCAGATTGGTCTTGGTAAGACCAGTGTCTCCATCTCCGAGTTATCGCTTGCTCAACAACAAATAATCGCTGCTCTCTATAGCGGCATAGTTGATGGCCAACAAGAAGTTCTTGATGAAACTTTCAAAGCAGAACCTGGAATGACTCAATCACTGATTGAAAAACTCTCCCCTGTTACAGAGAAAGAGAACTCGACAAGTAATTCATACGGACCATGGTAAGAACTTGTCTTTGCTGAATTAGCTAGAGCAGCGTTGGACTATGAGGT
>CALFOB010000198.1 GCA_937919125.1 uncultured Micrococcales bacterium
CTTCTGGACCAAAGCCAGCTTCACGAGTAGCAGCCATAACACGTTCAATAGTTGGGTTACCTTCAGGGGTAACTCTCATACCAAAACGAACTGAGTCAAACTTTGCCAAGTTGCTTGATGCCTCCGCAGGAAGAATCAAGTAGTAAGCATCAATTGCATACTCAAATGAAGGGCAATCAACTTCAACGATCTCAGCTCCAGCATCGGTGATTAGTTTCAATGCTTCGGCGAATCTGTTCTGAACACCCTGTTGGAATCCAGCACCTGAAAGCTGCTTGATCACACCAACTTTCTTACCCTTGAGTGATCCATTCTTAGCAGCTGCAACCATTGAGCCAAGTGAATCCTTTAAGGAAGTGCTATCTCTCGGGTCATAGCCTGCAATTACGTCTTGAAGATAGGCAGCATCTAGAACATTTCTAGCTACTGGACCAATCTGGTCAAGTGATGAAGCAAGAGCAATAAGTCCGTATCTTGAAACAGCTCCATAGGTTGGCTTGATGCCAACAGTTCCGGTTACTGCTCCTGGGAAACGAATAGAACCACCGGTGTCTGATCCAATAGCTAGTGGAGACTGGAAAGAAGATACGACAGATGAAGATCCACCACCAGAACCACCAGGGATTCTCGTTAGATCCCAAGGGTTTTTGCTTGGTCCATAGGCAGAAAATTCTGTAGAAGAACCCATAGCGAATTCATCTAGGTTGGTTTTACCAAGAATAGGCATCATCTCTTGACGAAGCTTAGTAACTACCGTTGCATCGTAAGGAGCAATCCAACCCTCAAGAATCTTTGATCCTGCTGTTGTGGGAGCGTCTGTTGTTGTGAGGTTGTCCTTAACAGCAATTGGAACACCAGCTAGAGCTGGAAGGGTTTCCCGAGCAGCTCGTCTGCGGTCGACTTCAGCAGCTACTTCTAGAGCCTTTTTAGTAGTTAGGTGTAGGAAAGAGTGAACGGCATCGCCAACACTTGAAATCTGGTCAATGTGAGCCTGGGTAACCTCCACAGAGCTAACCTCGCCCTTTGAAAGTAGTTCAGCAAGCTCAGAAGCATTTTTTCTAATTAGTTCAGACATCGGGTTTACTCCTCGTCCAAGATTGCAGCCACGCGGAATCGACCTTGGCCTTGATCAGGAGCACCAGAAAGGGCTTGTTCCTGGGTTAGAGAAGGCTCAATTACGTCTTCCCTGAAAACATTCGCTAGAGGAATTGGGTGGCTAGTAGCCGGGGTGTTTTCATCAATAGCCGAAGAAATCTTGGCTACAGAATCCAAAATTACGCCTAGTTGTTCTGTAAAGCGAACGACTTCGGATTCATCCAGCTCGATTCTGGCCAAATTGGCTAGATGTCGCACTAAATCAGGGGTCACATCTGACATGGGTTTCCTCAAAACTGTGGTTGTTCTTACTTCCTATAAGTATATCGGGGCTTACCCTATCCCGCTTACTGGACTAAACTTACATAGTTGCTGGGCCTCCACAAGAGCTCACTAGCTAAGTACGTTTCAGGAGAATACTAAATGGCTGAAGAAGAGAACTTCGAAGACGTCGTTCGCGCTACCGAGCGTGAAGAGTTTGATGTTGTGATGCGCGGATATGACCGCAATCAGGTCGATAAGACCATCGAAGAGATGCGTCTTGAGATCGAGCACCAGGCTAAATACAACGAACAGGCCGCCTCTGAAATAAATATCCTTAAAGCCGAAGTAGAAAACCTAAAAGTTCAAGTAAAGACTGGTGGCCCTAACGGCTATGCAGCTCTAGGTGCTCAGTTTGAGCAGACCCTACGCCTTGCTGAAGAGCAAGCCAAGAAGATGATTGCCGATGCAGGTCAGGATGCCCTGCGTATTCGTGAAGAAGCTAAGGGTGAAGCCGACGCTCTAAAGAGAAGCGCGAAGGACAAGGCTGACCGCGTCATTCAAGAAGCCGAAATCAAGATGGAAGAAGCTCGTCTTGAAGCCGATAGACGCCACGGCGAGATGCTAAACACCGCATCTGCATCTCTCAGCGAAGCAAACGAGAGAATTCAAACGGCTCAAAGAGAAGCGTCAGCTATCAAATCTGATGGTGAGAGATATGCTGCTGAACTTCGTTCACAGGTTCACCGTGAGACTGAAGAAGCCAGAGCGCTTGCTACTGAGCTAAGCCAGAGAACTGCTCAGGCAAGAGTTGATCTAGAAGCAGAGCTAAAAGCTAAGCGAGATGAAGCAGAACAAGAAGCTCTTCGCATTTACCAGACTGCTGTTGGTCAGGCTCAAGCAATTACTGAAGAAGCTAACCGCTCACTAGCAGAATCATCTGCTAGAGCATCTGAGATTCTTACCGAAGCAGAGCGTGTATCTAGAGAGGCAAGAGCAACTCGTGACGAGATGCTTGCTGATTCACAGAAGCGATCAACTGATTTGATCAA
Organism: uncultured Micrococcales bacterium; assembly: GCA_937919125.1. Lineage (GTDB taxonomy): Bacteria > Actinomycetota > Actinomycetes > Actinomycetales > Microbacteriaceae > Rhodoluna. The sequence continues at coordinate 2,409 of CALFOB010000198.1, forward strand.
CCAGTCACGCCGTCGTGCGGAGATTCTTTCTCGCAAAGCTCAAGGATTTGCTGAAAACGCGATCAAGGATTCACGTGAGCGTTTGAACAGGCTAACCGAAGAACGTGAAGAAATAACAGACTTCCTAGATTCAATGAGCAAGATGATGTCAACAGAGAGCATGGTTGCTGTTGATGAGTCTGAAATCGACGAAGCTAAGTAATTAACTTAACTTTTTTGCAAACTCTTCTTCAGAGATAACGGCTACCCCAAGGCTTTCAGCCTTAGCTAACTTAGATCCAGCGTTAGCTCCAGCAACCAGAAAAGCAGTGTTCTTTGAAACACTCGATGCGGCTTTTCCACCATTAGAAATAATCAACTCTTCAATCTTCTCTCCAAGGTGGTCGGAGGCGCGTTTTTGCTCAGTCATTTAAGGGCTACCAAGTAGTTTAGAATTGGAGTAGATCGGAAG
>CALFOB010000199.1 GCA_937919125.1 uncultured Micrococcales bacterium
ATCGGTCTTGCTGATGAAGATAATCTTCCAGTTGGTATTCAGTTCCTAGCACCAGCTCATAAAGATGCTGCTTTGTATGAAGTAGGAGCAGCACTAGAAGGAATTCTTGAAGGCATCTGGGGTAAGCGCATGATGGACTTTGCTCCTAAGTTGGAGGTTAACTAATGGCTAAAGCAAACTTGATGGATTACGAGAAGGCTCTCGAGCTTTTTGAAGTAGTCATTGGTCTAGAAGTACACATTGAGCTAAACACTAAAACCAAGATGTTCTGTGGTTGTAAGAATGACTTCGGAGATGAGCCAAACACAAACGTATGTCCAATCTGTATTGGTCTACCTGGATCTCTTCCGGTTGTGAACCGTAAGGCTGTTGAGTCATCAATCTCCATTGGTCTAGCCCTTGGTTGCCAGATTGCACCTACCGGTGGATTCTCAAGAAAGAACTACTTCTATCCAGATCTAGCTAAGAACTATCAGACATCACAGTTCAGAGACCCAATCGCTTTTGAAGGTCAACTTGAAGTGGAAGTTCCTAGTGGTAATAAGTTCACTGTTCAGATTGAACGAGCACACATGGAAGAAGATGCAGGAAAGCTAACCCACATCGGTGGTTCAACCGGACGTATCCAAGGAGCTGAATACTCACTCGTTGACTACAACCGTGCTGGTGTTCCACTAGTTGAGATTGTTACTAAGCCAGTATTTGGTGCAGGAGCAGAAGGCCCTGAACTAGCAGCTGCTTATGTTCGTTCCATCAGAGAAATCGTTAAGGCTCTTGGTGTTAGCGATGCTCGTATGGAACGTGGAAATGTTCGCTGTGATGCCAACGTTTCTATTAGACCGCACGGTCAAGAGAAACTTGGCACCAGAACTGAGACTAAGAACGTAAACTCACTTCGTTCAATTGAGCGTGCAGTTAGATACGAAATCCAACGACAAGCCGCAATCCTGGCATCTGGTGGAACTATCACTCAGGAAACAAGACACTGGCATGAAGACAAGGGGTCAACAAGTGCTGGAAGACCTAAGTCTGATGCTGATGACTACCGTTACTTCCCTGAACCAGATCTAGTTCCAGTTCAGCCGTCTCATGAACTAATTGAGAAACTACGCTCACTTCTTCCAGAAAACCCGGCAGATAGACGCAAGCGTCTTGCAGGGGAGTGGAACTTCGCTGAGATGGAATTCAGAGATGTTGTAAACGCTGGTCTTCTTGACTTTATTGAAGAAGCTGTTGCAGCAGGAGCTAAGCCTCAGGCTGCACGTAAGTGGTATTCAGGTGAGATTGCTCGTATTGCAAACTCAGAGGATAAAGATGTTTCAGAGATGAACATCACTCCTACTCAGGTAGCAGAGATTGCGACTCTTGTTGAATCTGGCAAGATCAATGACCGTATTGCACGTGAAGTTCTTTCAGCGGTATTAGCTGGAGAAGGCTCACCAACTGAGATTGTTTCTTCAAGAAACCTAGAAGTTGTATCTGATGATGGTGCACTTATTGCAGCTATTGATGAAGCGCTAGCGAAGCAGCCTGATGTTCTTGAAAAGATCCGTGAAGGAAAAGTTCAAGCAGCGGGAGCTGTTATCGGTGCAGTTATGCAGGCGATGAAGGGCCAAGCAGATGCTGCAAGAGTAAGAGAACTAGTTCTTGAGAGAGCTAACGCTTAGAAGTGTTTGCTGCGCAGTTCATCTTCAAGCCGGGTCATTACGACGAAGAATTTCACCGCTTGGATGCATCCATTGACGGCTACGCACTCACACTCGAAGGATTCTTAGGTGTTGAGCGTTGGGTAAGTCCAGACGGCGAGACAAAGAACTCTATTTACTACTTTGAAGACATGGCAACGATTACTAAGTTCGCTAGCTTTGAGGATCACCGCGAGGCCAAAGCTAAAGTTCAAAATTGGTACAACGGCTACCAGGTAGTAATTAGCGAGATCAAAGCCACTTACGGTGATGGTCAAATACAGACAATTGCGAAATGAGAAAAGCCCAATCTTGCGATCGGGCTTTATCTTTTGGGGTGAGTAACGGGACTTGAA
>CALFOB010000200.1 GCA_937919125.1 uncultured Micrococcales bacterium
AGGTCTAACACCTTCTCTAAGAAGGAAAAGCCCTCTAAGAGTCATAAGCTGCTCAGCCTGATCATCGATCAGCTTTGTGTATTGTCTAAAAATGTCAAAACGTTTGGTCTTAGTTGCGTGCTGCAACTTGAAGATTGTTTCTGGATTGAAAAGGTGCGGAGGGCCTTCTCTACGCCACTGGTACTCTCCGCCAACTTCTAGCTGTTCGTGTGGTCTGATTGCGCGTTCAATTGGATAAGCACTGGAATGTCTTGTAGTGATTTCTTCAACGATGACTTCAATTCCAATACCACCAAGTTGGCTTGTGGTTCCAGTGAAGTAGGCGTCAACGAATTCTTGACTCAAACCAATTGCCTCGAAACACTGTGCTCCTGAGTATGAGGAAACGGTAGAGATACCCATCTTCGACATAATCTTGAGAACACCTTTACCAAGGCCCTTGATGATGTTCTTGGTTGCCTGCTCAATGGTGACGCCCTGAATAGTTCCGTTACGAACCATTAGCTCTACAGACTCAATGGCTAGGTAAGGGTTGATTGCAGCCGCTCCGTAACCAATCAAAGCTGCTACGTGGTGTACTTCTCGAACGTCGCCCGCTTCAACGACTAGACCTACTTTGGTTCTGTTACCTGTTCTAATCAGGTGATGATGAACAGCCGAGGTTAGAAGCAAGCTAGGAATTGGTGCTAGTTCTCGGTTGCTGTCTCTATCTGAAACAACAACGAACTTACAACCCGCAGCAACGGCTTCATCTAGCTCGTTACAAATCTCTTTTAGTCTTTGGACAAGAGCTTCTGAACCCTCATCAACTCTGAAAAGACCTTTCACAATGTGAGAAGTTCCAATACCTGAATCTTCAGCGAATTTGATCTTTGAAATCTCATCGTTGTTCAAAACTGGGAAGTCTAGAACAACCATTTGAGCGTGCTCAGGGGTTGCAGAAAGCAAGTTCTGTTCCGGACCAATGCCAACTCCTAGAGAAGTTACAATCTCTTCGCGGATGCTGTCTAGAGGAGGGTTAGTTACCTGTGCGAATTGCTGCACGAAGTAATCAAAAAGAAGTCTTGGCCTATCGCTCAAGGCTGCTATAGGAGTATCAGAGCCCATGGCACCCAGTGGCTCAGCCCCAGCCTTAGCAATTGGAGCGACCAAGATTCGCAACTCTTCTTCTGTGTATCCGAAGGTTCTCTGTCTTCTGCCTACTGAACTCTTCGTGTAAGCAACGTGCTCTCTCTCAGGAAGATCTTTGAGCTTGATTCTGTTCTCTTCAAGCCACTTACCCCAAGGCTCTGCCGCTGCAATCTCAGCCTTGATTTCTGAGTCATCAATTAAGCGACCTGATGCAGTGTCAGCAAGGAACATGCGTCCAGGCTGCAATCTACCCTTGCGAACAATGCGACTTGGTTCAATGTCAACTACACCAATTTCAGAAGCAAGTACAACCAGACCATCTTCGGTAACGATGTATCGACCTGGCCGCAATCCGTTGCGGTCAAGAGTTGCACCAACCAGATTTCCATCTGTGAAGATAACTGCAGCTGGGCCATCCCATGGCTCCATCAGCATGGAGTGATACTCATAGAAGTCTCTAAGTTGAGGATCCATGTCTGTTTGCTTTTCCCA
>CALFOB010000201.1 GCA_937919125.1 uncultured Micrococcales bacterium
GCGGGAAGTATTGGTAAGAGAGGGCAAGTAGCCCAAGCATCACCCATAGACCACCACCAGCGGCAAAGCTCCTAGGAGCAATGTTTGCTCTAACTGTTGGAGCTTCTTGGAAATTCGCCAGATTGGTCTTCTGCTCTTCTAGCTCTAGAGCCAAACGGCTCCGAGATTTCACTTGAGCGGAAGTTGCAAACAGAGGTCTAAGGGATTTGAGTTTGGCTCTGTGTCGATCGCGCACTCTTGCTCTGACGGTAAAGAACGCCCAGAGATTAGCTCTAAGAGTGAAGAAAATCCGGTCAGGTCTTTTCACTAGTAATAGGGCTGCAACTTGAATCACAGACAGTGCTGGCAAGACCAACCAGTAAAGAAAAGAAACGAATAGAGGCAGGTGAGCGAGCCTTAGGTGATTAGTTGCCTTCGCCATCGCGTACTTAACAGATCCGCCCAGCCACTTCTTTTCTCTCTTGCCATGAAGAGATAACTCCGCGTGACGAACTCTTGAAGTTGGAACGACGACTACGCGGAAGCCAAGTTGATGGGTCCTTATACCTAAATCAATATCCGCCGCTAACTCTGGAGCTACTAGAGAGAAGCCTCCGAGCTCCGCCCAGACATTTGCTCTAATCAACATTCCGTTGCTTGTTACAGCAAGGACATCGCTCATCCAGTCGTACTGCTTCTGATCAAACTCGTTATTGACAAGTGAGAAAGGTTTCACTGTCTTGGTGATTGTCAAACCTTGCTGAACAATAACTTTCTGATTTTCATATCCAACTTGCTTAGGGGAAGCAATTGCAACCAGTGGTGAAAGTTCCAAAGCTCGAACAAGTTCCGCAAGAGCGTGAACCTCAGGAATTGAATCATCGTGAATAAGCCAGATAGCTATCTCATCAAGATTCTCGATGCCTTCAAGGGCCTGCTTGATACCAAGTGCGGAGAGCTCAGCAAAGTTTGCTTTTTCTTGAATAGCTAGAACTGCATGTTTATTGGATTGAGCAATAAATGAATCTAGAAGATCTGTTGTTTCATTTGATTTGGAACTGTCCACTACAAGAGTGCGTTCAATTCTGAAGCTCTGCTTCTCAAGAGCTTCTAAGTTTTTTTGTAAATAGAGCGGTTGTCCATTTGAAACTACAACCGCCACCACACGCATACTCATGCCGTGGCCAGTCCTTAGACTAAGCGCGCTTCTTTAGCTTGCGACGTTCGCGCTCGCTTAGGCCACCCCAGATACCGAATCTTTCATCGTTAGCTAGTGCATAGTCCAGGCACTGCTTCTGAACATCGCAACCAGAGCAAATGCGCTTGGCATCTCTAGTTGAGCCACCCTTTTCAGGGAAGAAAGCTTCTGGGTCTGTCTGTGAACAAAGAGCGTCTCGTTGCCAAGCTAGAGGGTTGTGATCTCCACTGAGATCGCCACCAAGCATTGAGCGGAGGAATGGGTCCTTAAACCAGTCTTCGGGTACTTGGCCAAAGCTCTCGTTCATTGACATCTGGTTCCTCTCAAATCTCTCCAGCGGTAAAAGCTAGATTTCACAGTTGTAATTACAACGCTGTAAGTATTGTGGTGTCAACTTGAGAATAGGTCAAATCGAGAACCGTTATAAAGCCTTTATATTCGCTTTTTGCCTGATTTACAGGGGTTTTAGCATTCCAGATGGGTACATTTTTGTTACTGAGGCGTGTGCTGCCAGAAGCAATTCAAGCCACCAAATTAGCTTGAACTAACCGCCATGAATACGGTTCCGTTTCCAGCAAGGCTAAAGCTTCTGGCATCTCCAGCCATAAATACGGCCTCTCCACTGTTGATTACCTCACGCTCGCCCTGGCTATTACTCACTGCCACAGACCCTTGGGTGCATAGAACAATCGAATCGCCTGGCAGGTTGAGATCGGCAAGCAGGTTGTTTGAACCTACCTCTCCCCTATAGAAATCAAACTCGGGAGTTGGTAGTTCAAACTTCTCAAAGCCAACAGCCAATGTCTTGGTTTTCACAAGATTAGGCTCAGCGCTTTCAAAGACAAGCACCTTAGATAATTCTTCAACATCAATATGTTTTGGTGTGAGTCCACCGCGTAAAACATTGTCGCTGGCAAGCATGACTTCAACACCTAAACCAGAGAGATATGCGTGCGGCATACCAGCAGGAACAAAGACTCCTTCGCCTCTTCCTAAAACCATGTGATTCATCAGTAGCGCTGAGGCGATACCTCTGTCTTTACCGTGATGCTCAGCTAGATGAACCACAAGATCAACCAGAGCAGGACACTGCTCAGCTGCATCTATCAAATTAGTTATGAAGCCCTCATCGCATTCAGGCGAAGTAAGAGCATGCAGGAAAACTTTCTCAACGCCTTCATCTGTTTCTAGCCATTCGATCCACTTCTGCAAAACAGCACTTAGGTTGTCATTTGTGCTTACCTCAAGAAGTTCTGAAAGCCTCTCCTGGATTAGGGCTTTGTCGCTGAAACCTACCAAGGCATCAAATCGATCGGTCAAGGAAACAATTAGTTCAGGCTTGGCTCTGTCATCTTTGTAGTTTCGATTTGAAGCATCAACTGGAATGCCTTGAGCATTCTCTCTTGCAAACCCCTCTTTGGCTTGCTCAGGGTTTGGATGAGCCTGAATAGATAAAGGAGCTTCGGCAGCAAGGATCTTTAGAAGAAATGGAAGCCTTGAATCTCTCCCCTGTGTCTTCAAGATATCGTGCAGACTCTGATCTTGCCCAACTACCTCAGTAGGTGAACCATCATGGGTACCAAACCAGATCTCAGCCATCGGCTTACCTGTGGCTGCGGTACCGAAGTAGTCGCTAATTAGGGTTTTAGAACCCCACGCATAGTCCAGGGCTTGATTGGATAGTTTCACTAGCACCTACTAAGCCTAACTAAACAGCCTTTCAGGTGAGGGCTTGCCACCCATAGACTTGTGGGCAGGGATTATGACTAAGCAGAAGAAACTCAAACTCAAGAAACCGGGGAAACTAGCCCGCGCTTTGGCCTATCTATCCCTTGTGGTTCTTATCTCAGGGGACTCCCTATTCGGTGAGGACTACATCAGAGTCACCCCAGTTTGGATTCTTTGGTTGCTTGGTGCAGTAACAACTGTTGTAGGCGCTACCTACTTTCTAATCAAGGCAGATTGGAAGAGGGTTGTCAGGCAGATGCCGATTGAACTCACCCTTCTTCTTGTTCTTATGATCGCCAGCTCAACTTGGTCTGTGTATCCGGTTCAAACAGTGAGTGGCTTCTCACTACAAATCGGCATCACGGTAGTTGCCTTATTCTTCGCCGCCACATTTACCTGGCGACAGATTTTAGTTATCTTTGCCAACACAATTCGAGGAATAGTTTTCGGAATGCTGAGCCTTGGATTCCTAAGTTGGATTTTCCCAGCTGCTAAATCAACTTTGGCTCAAAGCGACATTGTCTTTGATGCGGGCATCGTGAAGCTAATGCTTGGCAATCCGAACCTGGTTAGCAATAACTATGTCGCAGCTTGGGCTCTGATCGGTGTTATTACTTTTGCTATTGAAGCAGCCATCAAGAAGAAGACAATTGTCTTGAGCCTAGTGAGCTTGGCTTCTTCATTCATCCTGATTGTTGTTTCCAAGTCTGCAGGTATGGTCTTTGCTTCAGTTGCTGTATTACTGGCAGCGATTGTTTCTCTTGCAGCTGAAGGTAAAGATAAGGCAACACGTCACCGTTACTACCGAATTGCATGGAGCGTAGCTGGAGTTGGAGTCTTCTTAGTTTTGGCGTTTAGAAGACAGGTGTTTGAGTTCTTAGGTAAGTCACCGGATATGACGCACCGCATCGACATCTGGAGAGATGTTGCTTTCCTGATTGAACAAAACCCTCTAGAAGGTTGGGGCTTCACAGGTGTTTGGGTTCCAGGAGTGGTTCCTTATGAGGGGCTAGTAGTTATAAATGGTGAGAGTTACTACCAGGCACATAATGCCTATCTAGACATGTGGCTGCAGCTTGGAGCAGTTGGACTGATCCTCTTTGTAATTCTCTTGACCAGACTCTTTGTAAAGACTTGGCGTCTTGGTGTCCACCACAGCAATGCGCTGTACCTATGGCCCCTACTACTACTTGTTACTCAACTAGTCCGCGGAATCACTGAGTCAAGACTTCTTATTCAATCAGCCATGATGATGTTGATTTTGTTTGCTGTGAAGTCTTATGACCCAGAAGAGTTGTTAGAAGAAAATTCAAAGAAGACTAAGCGCAAGCAGCTTGAGCAAATCAGCAAGCGACCAATCACTCGTCTAATTAGGCGCTAGGTAGCTTTAGTACCTGACCAACTGAAATCAAATTAGAGTTGGTGATTTTGTTCAAGGTCATTAGCTTGGCAACAGTTGTCTTGAACTTCACAGCAATCGAAGACAATGAATCTCCCGCTTTTATTGTGTAGGTCTTAGGTTGCCCAACCTCAGGGATTGGTGCAACGACTGCCTTCGAAGGCATCTCAGCTCCAAGTGGAAGGTTCTTCACAAAGCTGTCATCAACCCAGATCAGTGGAATACCGGTTTGGTTATCTGCCTTGTAGCGAGCCAAGTTCTTGAATGGAAGCCTCTTTCCCTTCACGATCTTGTAGGCCTTCTTGATTGTCTTCTTAGAAATTGGATCAACATACTGATGCCCGATGTAACTTCCAAACTTTTTATCTGAGACAGTTAGGAGAGCACAGGTACTTGCACTTAGCTTGGTTGAAACTCCCGGCAGCTCTTTAGCTGCCACAACTTCTACTTCATGAAGCAGTGAGTTCGCTGCTACATAAAGTTGACCATCACACCAAAGCTTGTATGGTCCAAGGGTTGCAGTGCTTGGGTAGCCAAGAAGCTGGATTGTCTTAAGTGATCTTGGTGCAGCAAGTTTTAGGTTCATTGACTTGTCGTCAAATGTAATCATGCTTGTTGGCGAGTCAATGATTCCCTTGACCCCTGTTTTAGCATTCTTCACAACTAGCCCCACAGGCAAGACCATCACGCTCTTAGGGATAAAGCTCATGCCAGAGATGCTCACAGGGACAATCTCGATTGTTGAAAGAATTGGTTGCAGAGCCACACGATCAGCTTCGTTATAGGTTGCCCTAATGACTCCATCTTTCAAGAGGTAAACAGTTACTTGACCATCTGCTTTAACAAAGTGAGAGTCAGTAATCACAGAATCACTGGTTGCGAACTTTTCAGCCAAAGCATTTGGCACTTGAGTTGCCTTATTAGTCCAGGTGGCTTCACTATCAATCAAGGTCTTGCCACGCTTAGTTAGCATCCAGTGTTGGTTCTGATCATCAACAATCAAACTGGTCAGAGTTTTTGCTTGAGGCAAGCCACTTAGTCCCTGAGTGGTTAGCTTTCCAGCACTTGGTCTAAATAACTTAGTGAAGTCAATGTCTTTTCTAGTGCCAGGATCTATTTGATACAGCGCGCCTCCGGTGAGGATGACGTCAGCACCTAAGTCTTTATTCGCAAATAGGCTTCCATCTAGAGCTATAGGTGGACCCCACGGGAGGTAGTTGAATTCAGTCAAGGCTAAAGGCGATGGAGCTGTTGCAGGTATAGCTTCAGCAGTTAGAGATGCATCATCAAGAACCTCGCGCTTTTTACCGTTCTGCAAATAAACCTTTGGGCCATTTGCTTGAGTAATCATTGAGGAGATTCCTAAAGCCGATGCGGGAATCCTGGTGGTGACCAGAGCATCTAATTCAGCTGCCTTGAGGGCTTTAGCTCCTGTGCAGGTGAAGCCAAGAGTGCTGATCTTGGCACAGTCAACCGGATACTTTCTAGTTGCATTCACTAGGAAGAACGAAGTTGTCTCAGGAGCAACTGGGACATTCTTAACTACTCCAGTGATGTCAGGTCTGAAAGGCCCGGTAGGCAGTGCATCTAGTTGGACCTGAGTAAGCGCTACTGCCTTAGTGCAATCCAAACCTAGGTTGGTTGCCTGTTCACAAGAAGCAACCAGATACTTCTTGCCATCACTTAGGAAGTAATAGGTGCTCACATTGTTGACCGGTGCAGTCTTTACAAGGCGAGTCATCGGTGCACCTGTTTTGAAGGAATCCAAATACTCTTTTGATATTTCACCTAACGGACCAAGCGGAGCTAATTCATTTACTAGGTCAGGATCAGACAGTGGGTACTTGATGTCATTAGAAATGAAGTATGGATCACTTGTTGAACTCTTCAGTAGGAACCCACCACCAATTGGGCTACCGAACCAGTCCCAGTAGAAGCGCCAGAAGTTTCTATTTCCATAAGAAGAACAGGTATCTCCAGTGCCACGAAGGTTTGCAAGAGCTGCTTTGTTAGGAACAAATGGTGTGTAGTAGTAAAGGTTCGCAGTTGCCTGGTTCTTTAGCGTGAAAGTTAGCTTTCCACAGTTTCTAGATGCAGATGGGTGATAGGAAATTGAAACCTGTCTACCAGGACGTAGATAGGTGAAAGAACCATTTGGATCTCCGTACCACTGGTACTGCCCCGCTGCTTTATAAAGCTGATTGAAAAGTCCAGTCCAAACTTTTCCACAAATACCAGGGTCGCTGTCCGGGCATCCATATCCCATAGCTGCTCTATACATATATGGAGAAGGAATTCTTGCCTGAACGAGTCCTTGTTCCTTTTGGAGAGTTACCAAAAGAACTCTTGGGTTAATCCCACAGGCTCTAGAGATGTTGTAAATAATCTGTGCTGCAGAAATGTTTTTCTGCGGAGCCATGTATTTACACTTGCCAACTTCAGCAATTTTCTCTGGTGTATCAGTTTTGTAATTCTTTAGGCAGGGCATGCCAGATGAGCTCGAACCACAGACTGGTACCTGTGAATCAAGAAAGCGTTGAATCTCAGCTGCAGACATTGAGCCGAAATCAAAGAACACGCTGTCGCTAATGATTAGACCTGGATCAAAGGTCTTGCCATCAAGAGCGGTAGCTGGAGTGATAGCGGTCAGGCCAAAAGAAGTAAGCAGTGCTACGAGCACTGCCACTACTGATTTGGTCAACCGGCTATAAATCACGGAATAACTACCGACGTTCCACTTGATTCACCAGCGTGAAGTGTTGAGTCATATTTGACGGTAACTTCACCTGTTCCCTTAGCCAAATTGCCTAAAGCAAATTCCATGGTTTTACACTGCGTATTTGCAGCATTTGACTCTGCTCCAACTGACACTGAAGTGCTCTTGCCACCAGAGGTGAAAGTAGCTGTGCAAGTACCGCCTTCTTCACTGAAGTTTGTAACTTGTGCCACAACCTGCAAAACCCCTGCTTGAGTGTCCACGTAAGCATCCAAAATCTCAACAGTTGCTGGCTCCTTGGTTGGTTCAGGAGTCTCTGTTTCTGTGGGTGTAACAGTAGGAGTTGGTGTCTCGGTTTCGGTTGCTGTCGGAGCTGGGCTATCTGTTGGTTTACCCATGTTCGGATAAAGCAAAGAGCATCCAGCTAGGGAGATTGACAAAACTACTGCAAGAACTGCAATTCTGAGGTTTTTCATGCTTCCAGACTAACTTTTACAACTGGGAAATCTCTTCTGCGAAACTGAGAGAAACCTATTTATACTTCTTTATCTTTTGCTGAATTAGTTGTCTCATTAGATGGAAATCTGGATTATTAGCCTCAATTGTTGGGCTTGTAAGTTGAAGGCTATTCAGGCCAGCAGATCTTGCTTTGAGGGCAAGGTCCATGAGAGTTGGAACGCTGCTACCTGGAATGTCTGTCTTAATTAGCTTTGCACCAGCTCCAGCAACAGCGTTGAGTCTGAAAAGAAGTGTTTGCAAATCAATTTTCTTCAGAACAAGATTCTGAATTTCACGTTGACGCTTCATACGGTCGTAGTCATTGGTGTTGTGTCTGGATCTTGCATACCAAAGTGCAGTGCGGCCATCCATGTGCTGTTTACCTTTTTCAATCCAACCCAAAGCATCAGGGCAGATGGACTCATGCTCATTATCTGCTGGGGAGCAATCCTGCTGACCACCAATAGGTAGGGCCTTCTTCACATTCACAGTTAACCCACCAAGTGCGTCAATAAGTTCAACAAAGGAATCCATGTTGATTAGGACGTACGCATCTATCTCTAGGCCGGTAACCCATTCAACAGCAGATCTAGTTGCTTCAATACCTGCTGTTGAATTCTTCTTTCCAATCCCTGGATAGAGGTCTTTGTGGTTGTCCATTGTGACTTTGTAGATAGAGCTTAGGAAGCATTCACCTTCACAGTTGTTGTTGAAGCCGTATGGGTAAACACTTCTAATTGGTGTTCCCTCTTTGAACTGAATTCTCTTAAGGTTTCTTGGCAGTCCAATGTTCACTGCCATTCCAGTATCTGCACTGATGCTAAGAATTGAGATGCTGTCAGGACGCAGACCCATTCGGTTAGAGCCCGAGTCGCCACCCAACACAAGAATGTTGTAACGGCCCTTGCTTGGTTCAAAAGCTTCAGAATTCTTGAAGGCAGTTGAAGTGAAGTTAGATGCAGCTAAAGCAGTTGAGCCTATGGTGCCTGCAACATATCCGTTGAACGATCCAGTTAGAAGAACAAGCACAACAAGAATTGATTTGAATCGCGCTGTAATGCGGTGGACATACATCAACCTCAAAGCATCCAAAGTTGAGATCACAATCAGGAATGCATAAACGTTAAAAGCTATTCCAATTGGTGTTGCCAAAATTGGTGAAGAGAGAAGGGTGAACAAAGCAACTTTTGAAACAAGGGCGAACAAAAGCGAAATAGCCAAGAATGACCAGAAACCAAAAGTGAAGAGGATGCCCAGTCTGCCAAATCTCTTGTTACCCGCGACAACCTGAACAGAACCAGGAACAAACAGGTTTAGGACAATAATCCAACCTGCTCGCTTAACTAATTGTCTGGAGTCAGCTCTATCAACATTGCGAAAGGGGGTATTCGGTTCGCGGGAGTTATTTCTTGAACTCATATCTTTGATTTGAGGTTCTTATTCTTTGTTGCTACCTGGGCAGCTAGGTCAACGCTGAATGCCTCAAGTGCTTTGGCAACCTTAGGATCGAAAGCACCAATAATGCGAGCAGCTAGAATTCCTGCATTTCTAGCACCATCAATAGAAACAGTGGCGACTGGAATACCCGCTGGCATCTGGACGATAGAAAGCAATGAATCCATCCCGTCAAGACTCTTTAGTTTCACAGGAACCCCAACAACAGGAAGAGTCGTAACCGAGGCGATCATGCCAGGCAGATGGGCAGCTCCTCCAGCACCAGCAATAATCACTTTGATTCCACGACCAGCTGCAGCCTTGCCCCACTCCATCATTAGGTCTGGTGTTCTGTGAGCTGAGAGAACTTCAACTTCGTACTCGATACCGAATTCTTTGAGGGCTTGAGCCGCATCACTCATGACCGCCCAATCGCTGTCGGAACCCATTACAACACCAACTAGTGCTTGAGCCATGGGTTTCTCCTAAATAGACGCTGCCTAAGGGCAGATAAGTTGTTCTCTTTGATTTTAGATTCGCATCTATCAAAATCAGGTTAGGCTTGCAGCCCTTTCCATGCCTTAGAGGCTACTTCCCTAGCATCTTCCAAAGATTCATCTGATATGGCGGTGATGTGTCCCATTTTTCTTCCAACCCTAGGAGCTTTCCCATAAACATGGACACTAGCTCCATCAATGGCACGGTCTTCTAAACCGAAGTCATTGGTGTCATTTACTCCAAGAAGATTGAGCATCACTGAATACGCCTTCGTTGGAGCAGTATCTCCTAGAGCCATATCTGTAACAGCTCTGATGTGTTGTTCAAATTGGCTGGTGATAGAGCCCTCGATGCTGAAGTGACCAGAGTTGTGTGGACGCATTGCAAGTTCATTTACAAGAAGCTGTCCGTCTTCTGTTTCAAAAAGCTCTACCGCTAACACTCCAGTTACATCTAAGCCTTCGGCAATCTTCTTTGCAATTTGTGAGGCTAGTTCGAAGTTTGCATTTGGAGCTGGCGAATTTACTTCAGCACAAACTCCATCTTTCTGAATAGTCTCAACTAATTTCCAACTTGACCAGCTTCCTGATCTGTTGCGTGCTGAGAGTTGAGCAAGTTCTCTTACGAAATTAACCTTCTCCTCAACAAGAAGTGGCTGGTTCTTTTCTAGCCAATCAGTTGCATCAGCACTTGATCGAACAACTCGCACACCTTTGCCGTCGTACCCACCGGTTGGAGTCTTGAGTATTGCAACTCCTCCATGGATTCGAATGAAGTCATCAAGTTCTTCGGCTGTTGTTATCTTGGCCCAAGCTGGACAAGGAACACCAAGTTCAGTGAGTTTTGATCTCATGTCTAATTTATTTTGAGCAAAACGTAATGCCTTTGATGAAGGTTCAACAATGACACCCTCAGCCTCAAGGCTCTCCAAGATGGTCAATGGAACATGCTCGTGATCAAAAGTTATGACATCTACAGTTTTAGCGAACTCGCGAACTACTTCTAGCTGGGTGTAATCGCCTACTTGAGTTGCAGCTTGTTGTGCTGGGCTTCCTTCGGCTTCAGCTAATACCTTTATCTCTAGCCCAAGCGCTCTGGAAGGTGCAATCATCATTCGGGCTAACTGCCCGCCACCGATTACTCCAACTGATTTAGCCACGGTTTATTTTCTCATGCCCGTTGTGCGAGACCTTTTCGCCAGGAACTGCTCAATCTCTTTAGAAAGCTTTTTCGCCTTTGGCACACGAACCATGACAAGGTCTTGCCCGAACTCTCGATGAAGTCGGATGTCTCCTGCTCCTTGAAGCCAAGCGCTGACTCCCCTAGAGATGCTTACTCCAGTAACTTCTCCCCAGGCAGCCTCTTCGGTCTTTGTTCCAAACAGGCCCGAGTGAGCAACAACACGAGTGCTGGTTAGTTCATATCTATTAGTGAAGAACTTTAGAGATGGAATGAACCAAAGCAGTAGGCCGATTACTAGAACTAACCCTAAAAGAATTTGGTGCTGCCAGATTTCAGTCAGCTTCGAATCAACGAAGAAAAACAGCGCACCATCTAGAAATAAGAAAACAACTGGATAGATAAGTGCTGCCCCATGTCTTCTCAGCAGAACAAAGCTCTGCTCTTCAAAGGATTGTGTTGAGGACATCTAACTATTGTCGCAAGTGTTGAATGTCGCCCGCTGCAACGGCACGAATCTCAAGTGGATCTGACATTGCTACCAACAGTCTTCCAGTGCCATCAAGGCCCACGGCTTTACCTGAGAAGTCAGTGCCGTCTGGCAAAAGTACTTTGACGCTGGAACCGATAGTTGAGGAAGCATCTTGAACCGACTGTCTCAAACCAGAACTGTCCGCGTCTCCCGCCGCATCAGAAAACTCTTCATAAAGTCTCTTGAAAGAAGCAAGGTATCGGACCAAGACATCATCTAGTTCAAAGTTTTCAACCCCATGTAACTTCAATGATGTTGCGTTCTCTATCGGAAGTTCCTCTTTGGTTTGAGTTAGGTTTAGCCCTGCCCCAATCACTACCCCATCACCTGTTGGTAAAACTTCGGCTAATAGACCAGCGATCTTCTCTCCTGCTACCAAAACATCATTTGGCCATTTGACACTCACAGGCGCATCTTCAATGAGAGATGAAACAGCGTTGTTCATGGCTAGCCCTGCAAGCAGAGGCAGCCAACCAAAGCTGCCCATTCCAAAGCTTGTTGGTCTAAGTAATACGGAAACAGCTAAACCAGCTCCAGGTTCCGAAACCCACTGCCTATCTAGTCTTCCTCGACCTGCAACTTGGTTATCTGTAAGAAGAACTGAAAAATCAGTCCATAATTCAGGTTTACCTACTGCAAGAGTAAGTAAATCGCTGTTTGTAGAGCCTGTTTCAGGTAAATATTCAATTCTTGAGGCAAATTCGCTACTCAGTTTTAGTTCCATAGCCTCTAGGTTAGACCCTCCAACCGACACGTCTTGGATAGAGTTGCAGTTGAGCCAGAGAACCTCTGCACAGGAAAAAATTGGAGACAAGCTTTGACCGATAAGAATACGCCTGACCTTTCTACTACTGCAGGCAAGATCGAAGACCTACGTAACCGCTACCACGAAGCTGTTTACGCAAGCGGTGAGGCTGCTATTGCTAAGCAGCACGCTAAGGGCAAGAAGACCGCACGTGAGCGTATCGAGCTTCTACTTGACCCAGGCTCATTTGTCGAGATGGACGAATTCGTTAGACACCGCTCAACAGCTTTCGGTATGGACAAGAACCGTCCTTACGGTGACTCTGTTGTGACAGGTAGATCGGAAGAGCGTCGTGTA
>CALFOB010000202.1 GCA_937919125.1 uncultured Micrococcales bacterium
TCTTGTTCTTGCATTGCTTTGAGTATCTGTTTGTGCAGTTGGTTGGCATGAGCCAGCCTTTCGGCTGGCGTCATGGCCTTCCACTTGGTTGCATCTACTGGCTGAATTATTGGAGTTTCCTCTTCCTCAGCCACTAGTTCTTCTCTTCTTCCGACCAGTTGATGTCTTTGGCTTCGGATTCGAAGATCTTGTTGCGTAGGTCTTCAGCTGCTTGCTCAGCCCAGGCAATTTGCTCCTGCTCTGATAGTTCAGTGAAGTTGTTAGGCAACTTGGTTAGATGCTTCGTAGGTGCTTTACGTGGCTCTGCATCTGAATGTGAAAGTGAATTACCTTCAGCATCCAGAAGCGGGCTACGAGCTTCATCGTCTTCAACTGACAGCATTGCTTCCCAAACGTTGTGAAGAGCACCAACAAAGTGTCTTCCTCTTGTTTGAGCAACGCGGTTCTTGAAGTTTGAATAGTTCAGTTCGCTTCCGCGATCTAAGAACCATTCGATGAAAGCTGCATCACTTGCAAAGACTCGGTAAGGGTAATCACCGTGCGGTGATCGCTTGATCTCTCCCTGAGCTTTAGCAGCCAGTGATTCAAGGGACTTACGGTCCCTTGAACGCACTGTGAAAACACCTGGGTGTTCTGCCTTACGAACTGCAGAGATGAATCCGGTATCAGTAAATATCCACATATTTAGTTACCGTCCTTGTCTCTGAAGTTCCTGCGGTCACGCATCATGCGAGCTTTGTTTTCCTTCATCATCTTCAACTTGATGTTCATGTCTTGCTCGTAAGAGCTGTTCATGAATAGATCACTTGTTGCTTGAAGACGTAGGAAAGATCTGTCGCCAACATTGTTCTTAGCTAGGAAGTCCTGCAGGTCTTTACCAGCTGCTTCTAGAAGAGCATTAGCTTCATCGCTCTTACCTTGAGCAAATAGTGCTTCTGCCTGATCCCAGATTTGCTGCATGCGAACAGCTTTTAATTCGCCAACAATGTCTTTGTCGCGATCTGGTTCAACCCACTTATCAGCTGCAACTAGTTCAACTTCAAATGTTTCTGAGTTTGAAATCTTGTTGCCGGTTAGTGCATCGATGTATTCCCATTCGACTTTCACACCCTGCTTCTTACCAGGGGTCGCCATCTCATGACCATCAAGAATCAGATCAAAGACAACGTTCTTCTGCTCGCCTCCGGCTACATCGCCAAGGAGAGTTTCAACGTGACCGTGAACTTTCTTCCACTGCTTCATTCTTCGACCGGCAATGATGTCTGCCTTCTTGCCAGAGAAGTCTGGGCCAATGGTGATGTCGAATCGAACATCAAGCATTGTCTTTAGAAGTAATCCATCGATTTCTGCCTGAAGTCCATCAAGAGCTTCACCAGGTCTGATCGCTGCAATGTGATTTCCATTACCGCCATCCGCTAGAGCACTCATGATGTTCTCGTCGTAGTCAGATCCGATACCTAGTGTTGTTGTAACAACTAGGTGCTCAGTTGCCTGAGTTGCAATCTGACCTAAAGCAACCGGATCAATGATTCCCTGGTTAGCTTGACCATCACTTAGCAAGATGATGCTGGTTTCGATTCCATCTGGAGCAGCCTTAGCTTGCTCAAGACCGAGACGATACCCTGCCTCAAGGTTGGTGCTACCTCCAGCACTAATGTTTCGTACGCTCTTGATAACCTCTGCCATGTTGTGGTTCTTGACCTGCTTTAGGGCAACATTCACAACCGCTTGGTCGTCAAAGCTAACAACGGAGATGTAATCTTCCGGGTGCAATCTTGGAAGGGTTTCTACGATGGTGTTGATCACTGTATCTAGACGGCCACCGGACATTGATCCAGATCTGTCTACTACGAAGACCAATGTCTTGGTCTTGTGCTGTGTTGCTGCTACCACTGGGGCAGCTGGTGCTGTGATTTCCAGCATTAGGCCAAGCTGGGTTGGTTTGCCTTGCTGGCACTTGTCGTGTTCTTTTCTTAGTTGAATCATGTCCATTCTTTCTGCGGGTTTTGCCCACAGAAGAATAAACAGTTTATTTGCTCAAATTATTCCCGAGTTAGAGATATTCTGCCAATACCCGCTAAATACAGGCTAAAATGTGAGCATGAGCTCAGACATTCTTACCTCTAGTGCCGTAGACCTCGTGATCTTCACCGTCGTTGACACCCAATCCCTATCCGAGAGACTTTGGGATGACTCCCTTGTATCTCAGGGCAGATACGCTGCCAAGAGCCGCTCTGGACTGTCCCTATTTGTTGTGACCGTCCCAGCGAATGAGGACAGTTACCCAAATCTTGCTGGAACTAGAGTTTTGCCAGGTGGCTACTTATATAAAGATGAAACACTGCTCGAATCTTCCCGAAGAATTGCAAAAGAAAGACTTGGGCTAGATCTCACTACAAGAATCAGGCAGCTTGGCAACTTCGATGAGCCAAACAGAGACCCAAATGGCAGAGTTATCTCGTTCGCCTATTGGGGAATGGTTGATTTCGAACACATCAGAAAGTACTTGGGTGGACGAGAGCAAATCGGTCTAGAGCTAGTGAACTCATCTCACTACATGGATGAGTTTGAAAAGGAAATCGGTTCACTAGAACAGTTCGATGGAGTCTGCCGATTCGGCAACAGACTAATGCCATCACCAAGTGCATTTAGAGGACATAAGAAAACTCTCACAGCGGATTTACCTGAAGGTCGCATACTAGGTCTAGATCATGATGACATGGTCTTTTATGCTTGGCGAAAACTAAGACATGCATTCGACGGACGCCTTGACCCATTCCAGTTCTTAGGGTTAAACCCACTGGGTCAAGAATTCAGACTTAGTGAATTACAAGACTTCACTGAAGTCTGTCGTGGGGAGAGAATTCAAAGAGATCTCTTCAGAAGACAAATGCTCTCCGAGCAAAGCTTCCTGTTGCAAACTGAAAAGACTGATCGCAGCAAAGCTGGTAAGCCTGCGAAGTTGTATTCTCCGATTCAGTTCAAGTCTGAAAACTAAAAACACTATTGAGCGTTTAGACCCAAGCGGAACAACTCAGCTAAACCAAATACGGATCTAATTGGATAACTCAAATACTCAGACCACTCAGCAAGTCTTGGTTCTCTCCAAACATAATCATCCGCTACCTGAGCTAGACAAGCCCAGTAGAAGACAGTTACTAGATCAATGGTTAGGAAGTTCTGAGTTTCATCCTCATAAACTCTGCCAAGAATTCTTCTGAGCAGTTGAGGGACTTGAGCTAACCCATATTCATGCAAAGTATCTAGAACAAGGAGTTCCACCTGGTTCGCTCTCTTGGCATTCCATATAGGAGAAGCATCAGATATGTGAAGCATGCTGGTTATTGCCAGTGCTTTTCTGAATGTTGCTGAATCCATAGCCAGCAGCAAGCCCTCAAAACGTTCTAGCTCGTAGCCTGCAAACCTAAGGTCCAAGATGTCCGGATAGTAGAGAATGCCCACCAGGCTAGCCCTGCCAGCAGGTGGGTTCAGCCTTACCTGGTCTTCTTGGGAATCATCGAAATCTTGCACACATCAATTGTCCTAGGTCTCCGCTAGTGTTTCTAGCAACTAACAGTAAAGGGGCAGTAAATGGGTAGCTTGATCAAGGGCTGTCTTTGGTTCTTCGTGGTTACGGTAGCGGTACTGAGCGCTATCTCATTTCCACCATTACTATTCGTAGTTTTAGTAGCTGCACCGGTTGTAATTATTTGGAATTACCTCAAGAAAAAGGGTTGGTAATAATGAAATCACTTTTAATGGGATTCTTTGGAGTCTTTGTTGCGTTTCTAGCTCTTGGGTTTCTGATTCAGAACCCAGCAGTCTTCTGGGTAGTTCTCTTCGTCTTAGTTAGTGCTTTTGTAATTGGAGTATTTATCGGGCGAAAGAAAACAGTCCTTGATGATCCTGAGCGAATCAAGCGCCGCAATGCCGCTTTGGGTCGGAGCGGTGGGATTTCAGAAGGCGACATCGTTCATCACCACCAGCCAAACGGTAGACCTTTTGATGATGGGGACAGGCACTCGTCAATACTTGGTGCTGTCGCAGCAGGGGCAGCTGCTGCTTACATTCTTAGGCCAGATGCTAAAGACGTTGCTCCTGCTGTTGAGCCTGATCCCGAAATTGGAAATGCCGCCGCAATGGGTTACGAGGGTAATGGTTCTTACAACGATGAAGAGGGCGAGTATTAGCCAAGCATGTCATGCAACACGATAGTTGCATCACGAGCTGGACCGACACCAATAGCAGAGATGCGGCAGTTGCTCATCTTTTCAATAGCTCTTACGTAATCCTGAGCATTCTTAGGTAGCTCGTCAAATGTTCTGCATCCTGTGATGTCTTCTTCCCAACCTGGGAAGTTTTCATAGATTGGCTTTGCGTGGTGGAAGTCTGATTGTGAAACTGGAACTTCTTCCACTCTCTTGCCATCTACTTCATAAGCCACACAAACAGGAATCTCTTTAATTCCAGTTAGAACATCTAGCTTGGTCAATACAAAATCTGTTAGACCGTTGATGCGAGCTGAGTAACGAGCAATAGGAGCGTCATACCAACCACAACGACGTGGACGACCGGTAGTTGTTCCAAACTCGTGGCCAGTCTTACGAAGTAGCTCGCCCCACTCATCAAACAGTTCAGTTGGGAATGGTCCTGCACCTACACGTGTTGTGTAGGCCTTCACAATTCCAATTACGTTCTGGAATAGTCCAGGACCAATTCCTGATCCTGTTGCAGCTCCACCAGCAGTTGCATTTGATGAAGTTACGAACGGGTAAGTACCGTGATCAACATCAAGCATGGTTGCCTGTCCGCCTTCGAACAGTACGTTCTTACCTGCTTCAATTGCTTGATGTAGTTCAAGTGCAGTGTCTGCAACCATCGGACGAAGTCTGTCTGTGTAAGAAAGTAGTTCAGCAACAACTTCCTCAACACGAATAGCTGCTCGGTTGTAAACCTTAGAAAGCAACTGGTTCTTCTGAACCAAAGCAGCTTCTACTTTTTGACGAAGAATAGATTCGTCAAACAAGTCTTGAATACGAATACCAACTCTGTTGATCTTGTCTGCATATGTTGGACCAATACCGCGACCGGTAGTACCAATAGCTCGCTTACCTAAGAATCGTTCTGTGGTCTTATCTAATGACACGTGATAAGGCGTAATTACGTGAGCGTTGGCTGAAACACGCAAACGGCCAGTATCAATGCGACGAGCGTTAAGTGCATCTAGTTCTTCAAAGAGAACGTGTAGATCAATAACAACACCATTTGAGATAACTGGAATAACACCAGGTGTCAAAATACCTGACGGTAGTAGGTGAAGTGCGTATTTTTCATTGCCAATGACAACTGTGTGTCCTGCGTTGTTACCACCGTTGAACTTGACCACATATTGAATGTGTTCAGCTAACAGGTCAGTAGCCTTGCCTTTGCCCTCATCGCCCCACTGAGCTCCTACGATCACAAAAGCAGGCATGGCAATCTCGTTTCTGTTTGCGGTTTCAAGATTCTGTGCTCTTCAAGCACCCCTCAAGTTTAGCCGAAGACGTGTTGCTGAACCCATGCGTGCATGGTTATAGCGGCAGCAGCTGAGGCGTTTATTGA
>CALFOB010000203.1 GCA_937919125.1 uncultured Micrococcales bacterium
GCTCTTTCTAGAAAACAGTCTCAGCGAACCAGAATCCAAGACATTGCCAGCAGATTAGATGATCTGGAAGTGCTTATTGAATTAGCAAACAGTGAATCAGATAGGTCAGCCGCTACCGAAGCAACTCAAGAACTTGAAGCACTAAAGAAACTTGTTGCTGAGCAAGAGGTTGTGACACTTCTTAATGGTGAATACGACTCAAGAGCAGCAATTATCACTATTCGTTCAGGAGCTGGAGGTGATGACGCAACTGACTTCGCTGAAATGCTCATGCGAATGTATTTGAGATATTCAGAGAAGCAGGGTTGGCCCGCTCAAGTGTTAGACATCTCTCACGCTGAAGGTGCAGGTATCAAGTCAGCAACATTCGAGATTGATGCTCCTTACGCGTATGGTCAACTATCTGTTGAAGCAGGAACTCACAGATTAGTTCGCATGAGTCCATTCAATGCTGCTGGTAAGAGACAGACTAGCTTCGCAGCTGTTGAAGTTGTTCCACTTATTGAACAGACAGATGTTATAGACATTCCTGAAAACGACATCAGAGTAGATGTCTTTAGATCATCTGGTCCTGGTGGACAATCAGTTAACACAACTGACTCTGCTGTTCGAATTACACACATTCCAACTGGAACAGTTGTTTCATGTCAGAACGAGAAGTCTCAGCTTCAGAACAAAGCATCTGCTTTGAGAGTTCTGCAATCAAGACTTCTAGAAATCAGAAGGACTGAAGAAGAAGCAACTAAGAAACAACTTGCCGGAGAGGCAACGGCTTCCTGGGGAGACCAGATGCGTTCATACGTTTTAGCTCCATATCAAATGGTCAAAGACCTTAGAACTAACTTTGAAGTGAATAACCCTGACGCTGTGTTTGATGGTGATCTTGCTGGATTTATCGCTTCTGGCATTAGATGGCGTAAAACAGGCACCATTTAGTAAAGACACACAGCCCAATCAGAGCCATCTATTGGGTCCCTCAATTTAGGCTAAAAACCTAATGATTTCAATTTCTCAAGTAACCAAGGCCTATCGAGGTGCCCCAAGGGCAGCTCTGGATAACGTGTCCCTAGAAATAGACAAGGGAGAGTTTGTCTTTCTAGTTGGAACTTCTGGTTCAGGTAAGTCATCTCTTATGAGAATGATCTTGAGAGAAGATATGCCAACTAGTGGCAGCATCCATGTACTGGGGGAGAACCTAGTCGGTATCCCTTCAAGAAGAGTTCCTCACTTCAGAAGAAAACTAGGAGTAGTTTTCCAAGACTTTAGATTGCTACCTAACAAGACAGCAGCTCAAAACGTTGCCTTCAGCCTTGAGGTGATTGGTAAGAGCCAGGGGTTCATTGCCACTGCAGTTCCCGACGTGCTCAACCTGGTTGGTCTAGCTCACAAGCAAAACAACCTACCTAGCGAACTATCTGGTGGCGAACAGCAGCGCGTTGCACTGGCCCGTGCCATCG
>CALFOB010000204.1 GCA_937919125.1 uncultured Micrococcales bacterium
TTCTGGCTCTAAAGCCCCTGCTTTCAAACTAATGAACCAAGATGACGCTCCTGTCTCACTTAGCTCCTATAAGGGGCAGAAGGTCATTGTATACTTCTACCCAGCAGCCTCAACCCCAGGTTGCACCAAACAGGCTTGTGATTTCCAAGAGAACATGAATGTTCTGAAGAAGGCTGGCTATGTGGTTCTAGGTGTCTCCCCTGACTCTGCTGCCAAGCTAACTAAGTTCCGTAAGGCTGAGGGTCTAAAGTTTGATCTTCTAAGCGACCCAGACATGAAGACCATCAAGGCCTATGGTGCCTTTGGTGAGAAGAGCATGTATGGGAAGGTCTATGAGGGTTTGATTAGATCTACTTTTGTTATTGATGAAAAGGGCAAGGTTGAACATGCTCTTTATAACGTCAAGGCAACTGGACACGTTGCCATGTTGCGTAAGGTTCTAGGACTCTAGTCTTCTAAGTCTCTGGTTGCTTCAGAGACCGTTTTGCTAAACAGGGTAATAAGGACAGCTCCAGCTGGCAGGGCTATTGCAAGTGCTCCTAAGACGCTGACTTCATAGATTCCAAAAGAGACAGTTATGAGCAATAGCTGCCAAAAGATACCTGAGCTTCTAGCCCACCGCTTTCCCTGTCTAATCGCTCTTGCTGCAAAGGTTAGCCATAGCCCTGCTCCTAGAGCCATTACAGCTAGAGCACCAACTGAGACAAGAGAATTAGGTTCATCAGAGAACAGGGCCATTACGGCTCCTGCAGCGGCTACATAAAGAACTAAAGCTTCTAGTAAAAAGGCAGCCGAAATGATGTTTAGGGTCTTCTGAACTGATGGTTTAGGCATAGATACAAGCCTAAATCGGGTATTTACAAAAGGGGCTCAATGTGAAAATATAGGTCTTGTCGCCATCGCGAACAAATCAAGAAATTAGTACTGATTTAGCTCTTTACGGTGACAATTCTTATTCAATCTAAGGAACATAAATATATGGAACTGCCATGGCTAACCGAAGCTCGCTGTCGAACAGAAGATCCAGAACTGTTCTTTCCAGTGGGAAACACGGGCCCAGCAGTAGACCAGATTGAACAAGCAAAGACTATTTGTAGAGAATGTAAAGTAGTCAACCACTGCCTTGAATACGCCATCAAAGAAAACCAGGACAACGGTGTTTGGGGCGGTCTTAGTGAAGATGAGCGCAAGTCTCTAAAGCGTAAGTACGCAAGAGCTCGCAGATCTGCTTAGGCTATCGGAACCTCTAGAGCAACTGTAGTTCCCCCAGTTTTATCTGATTTGAAATCTATTTTTCCTCTAAGTTCACCCTCAGCAAGGGTCGTGACAATCTGAGTTCCCAAACCACTTTGAATCTTGCCGGACTCGATTCCAACACCATCATCGGCCACAGTAATAAACAGCTTCTTTGATTTTCTAGTTGCCGTCACAGTCAAATGGCCAGTCTTATTGGCTAGTCCATGCTCATAGGCATTGGTAATTAGCTCAGTCAAAACAACAGCGAGTGGAGTTGCAATCTCTGAAGGTAATCTGCCGAACTTACCAATACGTAGGTTAGTTACCTTGGCGTTATAGCCAGCTGCCAACTCCCCTACCAGAGTGATGATGCGGTCAAAGATCTCATCAAAGTCAACGTCTTGAGCGAGTCCTTCAGACAGAGAATCATGCACAACAGCAATAGCGGCAACTCTTCTCTCAGCATCGCTAAGGGCTTCTAAGGTTTCTGGAGATTTACTTCTGCGGCCTTGAATTCTAAGCAGGCTAGCTACTGTTTGAAGGTTGTTCTTCACTCGGTGGTGAATCTCACGGATTGTTGCATCCTTAGTTACAAGCTCACGTTCTTGTCTTCTCAGTTCGGTTACATCTCTACACAACAGGATTGCTCCGGTGTTCTCTGAGTTCTCAAAGATAGGAATAGATCTAACTGATAGAGCAGCTGAGTTTCCTTCAATGTCTGCTCTCCAGGCAACCCTTCCTGAAACCACCATGGATAGACCCTCATCAACATTTCGTCTATCTTTGTTCAGCTTGTTGGTCACTTCAACTAGAGATCTACCTTCAAGCTCTCCATCTACTCCTAGTTTCTGGAAAGCAGAAATACCGTTAGGTGAAGAGAAGAGCACCATTCCATCAGCATCAATGTGAACTAGTCCATCGTTCACACGAGGTGTTCCTCGTCTTGGTGTGCTTTGTTCTGATGCAACAGGGTAGTTACCATCAACCACCATATTCAATAGTTTCTCGCCTAGAGCAGAAAGGCTGATTCTTGTCTTAGTTGGCGCAGCCGCATCTCCTAGGTTGATGTGTTTAGTAACAACAGCAATTGGGCTTGGTGTGATGTCAGGACCACTTGCAGCATTCAATCTTCTAAACACTGGAACAGCACTTAATCTTGCTGGCATGCCTTGGTATTTATCTAAGCCACCTAGTTCAACTGGCTTGCCTGTCTTGAATGCTTTGGAAACTAATTGGGACCAAGCTTTTTCAACTGGCTTACCAGTGATGTCTCGATAGAAAACTGTTGCTGCCGATGAAGGTCTTGCATGTCCTGCTGCTACGAAACCATTCTTGCCGTCTGAAATCCAAAGCACTAGATCGGCAAAGCTAAGGTCGGCAATGACCTGCCAGTCAGCCAAGAGGGCATGAAGCCATTCAATGTCAGCAGCATGGCTATTGCCATGTTGCTTCATTAGATCGGTAAGTGCAGACACTCCTAAAGTTTAGCCACGCTCCTTCTTGAACTGCTACCCACCAGTAAGTGCTTGGCTAGCTCTGCAATAGCAACCCGTGCTGGTGAAGACCTTTTCAGTAGTGCTAAAGGCAAGCCATTGAGCATGGCTTTATCTAGGTTCTCCCTATCTTCGGGGATAAAGACATCAACTCTCAGTTTGGCAAGAGTGAGAAAGGTCTGCTCCAGTTCCCCTTTAGCATTTTTGCCTAGGGCAGCTGTTCTGAATCTGTTCACTGCAAGCAGTGGGTCAATGTTTTGCTCGAGTTCATCTAGAAACTCCTTGGCAACTAAGAACCTTGATGCTGCTACCGGATCAGACCCTGCGACAAGGATTACCTTGGCTGCTTTTGAAAGAACACTCTTAAGTAGAGCATCTCTACTGAACTCGTTATTCACGAGGCTTGATGGATGGAACAGGCTCGTTTTGAAAGTAGTGGCCTGAGGCAGATCGAGAACGACGTGATCCACTTCAGCCTGAATGTACTTGAGCAGTTTCTCAAAGCGCTCTGGAGAGGCCTCTGGCCAGCGGTGAGGAGAACTAAGCCCAGGCATAAAACTCAGTTCATGCCTTCCTAAAGAGATAGAAATAGTTAGGCGAACATACTCATCATGGGTGAGCCTGTTTTGCTCAGCTAACCGAAGACATGCAGATAGTCCCGCTGGAGTTGCAACCAGTCCTAGCCCTAAGGCGAGGGAAGGAGATAGGGTATCCAGATCTATGAGCAATACCCTTTCACCAGCAAGAGCTAACTCGGTGGCGATGTTCACTGCAACGGTACTCTTCCCAGGAGATCCTGCTGGACCCCAGATAGCTGTTACCGGAATGGGGTAACCGGGTTGTTTTACTTGTCTTATAACTGGAGGGTCAACATCCCCCACCACCGCTAGGTGAGCTCTTCTTCCCCGCTGCCTAGTCTCCATTAGCTCTAATTCCTATGACAGTTGACTTAGTTGCAATTGCTGCAACAACTGAACGAACTTCGGCAGGGCTCACACAGACTTCTACCTGCTGAGGGAACTGGCTATAGGTGTCGGTATCCAACTTGATGTTTACTAACTCTGCAGCAGTGACTACTTGAACAGGAATGGCTTCTATGTTCACTTGGTTGGCTGCCCATAGATCTATTCGGTCGCCAACTTTGATGTTGTTCGCAAGACTCACGCCAAGGGCAACGGAGAGCTCAGAACAAGAAGATCGATTTGAGAGTGCAATTGAACTTACTGGAATTAGCTCTCCTGCACTTACTGGTCTGATGAGAGTCCAAGTGCTCAGATTCTCTTCACTTGCTTGAAGATAGAGATTTTCAGTCTCCCTCAAATCCATGGGAAGTGATAGGAGATTCTCCTGGCTTAGTTTTGAACCAGAAGAAAGATTAGTGGCAGCCACTAAGTATTCAGTTGCGGGGACTTCTGAGCCTATTGAAACTACCCACGCCGCTACTGCGATTATGCAAAGAGAAACGGAAGCAAGGATACGGTTGCGCCTTGAACCTCTTCGGTTGTTTAGTTGAACACTTCTCTTGCGTTTGCGAATGAAGAAAGACATTCACCTATGTTGGCTAAACATAGATTTACATGCTGAGCTTTTCCACAGCCAATGACTTAATTGACTTGATTGGAATCAACATTCTCTGCGCATCAAAGGTTACAAACTCAAGTAGATTGCCAGAGGTCCCAACGATGTAGCCGACGTATTCAGATTCACGTTCAGCAAGGGAAAGTTTTGCAGCTGAACCAAGTAGGTGTGAGATGACAATCTGTTTCAAAGTTGCGTTGGTTCTCTGTAATCTAGTGCCGGCATCCTGAGGGGAAAGAAACAAGTA
>CALFOB010000205.1 GCA_937919125.1 uncultured Micrococcales bacterium
CTAGGTCACGATGAGTGTGGAGCTATTAGAACCACCATGAACTCAGCAGAAGGGCAAACCCTTCCTGCTGGTGAATTCATTAAGAACCTAGTTGACCGCATCTCCCCTACCGTCAATGCCGCTAAAGCCAATGGCCTGCACCAGATTGATGAAATTACAGATCTTCACGTAAGAGACACCATCAATGAGTTAATCGCTCGTTCAACCCTCATCGCTGAGCGCATTGAATCAGGTAAATTGGCTGTTGTTGGAGCAAACTACAAGCTAACCCTTGGTGAGATTCAAGAGATCGTAACCATCGGCAATACCAAATAGATAAGGCAAGTAAATGGAATACCGCATTGAACACGACACCATGGGAGAAGTTAAAGTCCCAGTAGACGCTCTATACGCAGCTCAAACAGCAAGAGCAGTAGAGAACTTCCCAATTAGCGGTACCACCCTAGAGCGAGCACACATTGCAGCTTTGGCCCAGATCAAGAAGTCAGCAGCTCTAGCTAACGCCTCTCTTGGTGTATTAGATAAGAACATCGCTGATGCTATTTCCTATGCTGCTGATGAAGTTATCTCAGGTAAGCACGATAAAGAATTCCCGGTGGACATCTTCCAGACCGGATCTGGAACTTCTTCAAACATGAACATGAATGAGGTTCTAGCAACGCTTGCAACAGCAAAGCTTGGTAGCAAGGTTCACCCTAACGACCACGTAAACGCATCCCAGTCATCAAACGATGTCTTCCCTACTTCTGTGCACCTTGCAGTTACCTCTGCTCTTATTCATAACCTTCTTCCGTCACTAGATCACCTAGCTAAAGCATTGGAGGTAAAAGCAAAGGCGTGGGAGTCTGTTGTTACGCCCGGTCGTACTCACCTAATGGATGCCACTCCTGTGACCCTAGGTCAAGAGTTTGGTGGCTATGCAGCACAGATTAGATACGGCATTGAAAGAGTTGAATCAACTATCTCTAGAGTTGCTGAAGTTCCTCTAGGTGGAACTGCTGTTGGCACAGGCATTAACACCCCTAAGGGTTTCCCTCAGGAAGTTATTCGACTACTTGCTCAAGAGACAAAACTTCCTGTTACTGAAGCTAGAAACCACTTTGAAGCTCAAGGAGCTAGAGATGCACTAGTTGAAGCATCAGGAGCTCTTAGAACTCTTTCTGTTGGAGTGACCAAGATTGCTAACGATCTTCGTTGGATGGGCTCAGGTCCTAACGCAGGTATTGGTGAACTCGCTATTCCAGATCTACAGCCAGGATCCTCAATCATGCCTGGCAAGGTTAACCCGGTTATCCCTGAAGCAGTTTTGATGGTTGTTGCCAGAGTTATCGGTAACGATGCAACTGTTGCTTGGGCAGGTGCCACAGGTAACTTCGAACTAAACGTAGCTATTCCTGTTATGGGCAACGCTCTACTTGAATCAATTAGATTGCTCTCTAACTCTCTAGTTCTTCTAGCTGATAAGACCATTGATGGTCTTGAGGCTAACGTTGACAGATCAAGAGCACTGGCTGAGTCGTCTCCGTCAATTGTTACCCCGCTAAACAAATACATTGGCTATGAATCAGCAGCCAAGATTGCTAAGCATGCTGTTGCTAAGGGCCTGACTATCCGTGAGGCAACTATTGAACTTGGGTTTGTGGATGGCGAGAAGCTAACCATGGAACAGCTAGATAAAGCTCTAGATGTTCTTTCTATGACTAAGCCGAGTGAGTAACTAGCCAGTAGCTACAGGTTCCAATAAAGCTAAGCAACAGGTAAGGCCCTAAAGGGATACTCGTACCCAAGCTAACCTTGCCTTTAGTCAGCAGAACCAGAATCACCCCAAAGGCAAGAACAAAGGCGATGCCGATAGCAACTATTGGCAGATAGATATTGAAATAGCCCAAGATCAGAGCTAACGCTCCTGCTAGCTTCACATCCCCCATCCCTAGAACATCAAAGTGATTCGCAATGATGCCAATTACTAAGACCGCTAGTGAACAAAGAACACAAACAAGAAACCGTGCCCAGTCCATCGAGATTATGGTGGCAACTAGCTGAGATACCAGAGCTATCGGATAGGCGGGCAAGACTAACCTATTTGGAAGACGATGTTCTCTGAGATCTATTACAGCTAATGGCCATGCCACCGCTAGCAAATACAGAGCGGGTATTAGAGCTAGTAATTCAGATGGACTGGGCACCAACCCAAGTTAGCCAAGAAACAAATTTGCTTCCTGAGTTTTACACAGGGTCTAAATATTGCAGCCTAGTTATCTAGAAGGCTAGTGACCATATCTGCAATAGGTGAACGTTCAGATCTAGTTAGAGTCAAGTGAGCAAACAGTGATTGACCCTTTAGGGCTTCAATCACTGAGGCAACTCCATCATGTCTACCAACTCTTAGATTGTCTCTTTGAGCAACATCGTGAGTCATGATGACTCTAGAGTTTTGCCCAATGCGGCTAAGTACTGTCAGTAGAACGTTTCTCTCCAGTGACTGAGCTTCATCAACTATTACGAAAGTATCGTGAAGGGATCTTCCTCTGATGTGTGTAAGTGGAAGAACTTCCAGTAAGTCTCTATCAATGATGTGATCTATTACTTCTTTGCTTACAAGTGGTCCTAGTGTGTCAAAGACCGCTTGAGCCCAAGGGTTCATCTTCTCTGCCTCTGATCCTGGAAGGAAACCTAGTTCTTGACCACCAACGGCATAGAGGGGTCTAAAGACCATGATCTTCTTGTGTGCACGACGCTCTAGTACTGCTTCTAATCCAGCACACAAAGCTAAAGCAGACTTACCTGTTCCAGCTCTACCACCTAGAGAAACAATTCCAATCTCTGGATCTAGAAGAACATCAATAGCTAGTCTCTGCTCAGCACTTCTACCGTGCACACCGAAGAGATCTCTGTCTCCTCGAACTAGTTTGATTCTCTTGTCCTGGGTGACTCGTCCTAGAGCACTGCCTCTTTCACTGGTGATAACTAGACCACAGTTAGCCGGTAGGTCTTTGACCTCTGGGTGGTCATAGATTTCACCATCATAGAAATCACTCATCTGGTCAGCACTGAGAGCAATCTCAGCAATACCTGTGTAGCCAGAGTCCACTGCCATCTCTGCTTTGTATTCATCAGCTAATAGACCAAGGGCTGAAGCCTTCACTCGTAGAGGTAGGTCTTTAGAAACAACAGTGACATCAAAGCCTTCATTGGCTAGATTGGCGGCTACTGCCAAGATTCTTGAATCGTTATCGCCTAGCTGGAAACCAACTGGCAGAACATCTGGGTTGATGTGGTTTAGTTCAACTCGAAGAGTTCCACCTTCACCTACTGGAATAGGGAAATCTAATCTCTCGTGCTTGATACGAAGATCATCTAGGTTTCTTAGAGCTTGTCTAGCGAAGTAGCCGATCTCTGGATCGTGACGCTTTTTCTCTAACTCGTTGATAACGATGATTGGAATTACAAGTTCATGTTCTTTGAAGCGGAACATCGCTCTTGGGTCTGAGAGAAAGACTGAGGTGTCTATAACGAAAGTCTTGATCGCCGTATCCGGCTTGACTGGTTGGGCCTTAGCAGTTGATTTTGAGGTCTTGGTCGTAGTACTGCTGTTAGCGGCCATTTATGCTCCAATTCACTTGTTGAAGTTATGTTAGAACTTCTGAATGGAATTGGTAATCCAACACGCTTAGTGTTTCTAAGCCGTTACCTTGAGTTAACTTAAGCCCCGAAACGTCTATGACGCTTAGCAAATGCTCTTAGAGCTCTAAAGAAATCAACTCGTCTGAAATCAGGCCATAGGGCTTCTTCGAAATACAACTCACTGTTGCTACTCTGCCAAAGCAGGAACCCACTGAGTCTTTGCTCCCCTGAAGTTCTAATAATCAAATCAGGATCTGGTTGTCCTCCGGTGTATAGATGCTCAGTAATAAGTTCAGGAGAAAGTAGTTCAGCTAAATCTTCAATACTGCTGCCAGCTTCAGAATGCTTACGAAGGATATTCTTCATAGCTTCAGCAATCTCATTGCGACCACCGTAAGCAACAGCCAGGTTCACATCTAGTCCCTTTAGATCTGCTGTTGCTTTCTCTGCTATTTCAATTCTTTCTCTGAGTGCAGCAGGCAGAGCATCTCTATCCCCTACAAGTCTTACTCGCCACTTCTTAGCCTCTGCTAGTTCTGTTGCAACATCACCAATGATTCTCAAAAGATCATCTAGTTCATCTGTTGATCTCTTAGTTAGGTTCTCAATGGAGAGCATGTAGAGAGTAACTACTGGAATCTCTAGCTCATCACACCAGCCTAAGAACTCATGAATCTTCTTACCGCCTGCTGTGTGACCTATCTTGGCTTTTGCTCCAAAGTTTCTTTCAGCCCATCTCCTATTGCCATCAAGCATCACAGCTACGTGCTTAGGTAGGTCAACTGAGGTGAGGTCTCCTAGGATTCCCCGCTCATAGAGCCGATAGATCAACTTACGCATGTCTAAAGGTTACCTGCATGAAGGAGGCATCTGACCAAAGGCCATAAGGTTTAGGTATGAGTAATGAACAGCCAGATACCCTGTATCTTCCAGTAACCGAGACTGTGCCAGAGAATGCACTAGATCCAAAACCTACCTGGCGAGGCTGGATCCATACCGGAGTATTGCCGATAGTTATCGCGGGTGGAATCATTCTTCTAGTTCTAGCTGATGGAGTTATTCCTAAGGTTGCAGTAGCAATCTTCTTTGCATGTTCATTCCTACTGTTTGGTAACTCAGCTCTCTATCACCGCTTCAACTGGAAGCCAAAGATGAGAGTTACCCTAAAGAGAATTGACCATGCCAACATCTTCTTACTTATTGCTGGAAGCTATACGCCAATGGCAATGCTTGCTCTTGAAAAAGACAAAGGAGTAGTTCTACTTCTAAGTGTTTGGATAGGTGCACTAGTTGGAGTGTTCTTCAGAGTTTTCTGGATCAACGCACCTAGATGGCTTTATGTTCCACTTTATGTGGGACTTGGTTGGGCGGCGATGTTCTACATCGTTGACTTCTTGAACTTCAACGTAGTGGCAATGGTTTTGATTCTTGCCGGTGGTCTCTGCTACACAGCAGGAGCTGTGTTCTATGGACTAAAGAGACCTAATCCATTCCCAGGTCATTTTGGTTTCCATGAAATATTCCATTCACTAACTGTGATTGCATTCATGTGTCACTGGGTGGCAGTGCTACTAGTGAGTCTTAACCCACTTGTTGGGTCACTTGGAAACTAGTTCTTCTTAGTCTTAGCAGCTTGCTCTTCAGCTAGCTCTCTAGCAATCTCATCACGGTAGCGAACTTTACGAATTCTTCTGACCATGTCAAAGATGATAAAACCTGAACCTATAGCCATGGCTAAGGTAAAGATCCAACCAATGGTTCCTGGGCTTGCAGCAATTGCTTCGGCTTCTTCTTCAGCTCTAAGTATCAATGTATTGAAGTTCATGAGTTAACCTTAACCTGTGCAGCAGTTACCCGAGCAAATAGCCCAGCGTTATGGCAAAAGCCCTCAGCAGGAGGGTCAAAGACGCAAGGCAATAATCATCACAGCGAGCGTCTTTGCAAGCATATTCATCGTCTGGGCTAGCTGGGCAGGTCTAACTGCCAAGAACGATCCAACAGTCAAAACAACTTCCTTTGAGGTTATTGACAAGAGCAGCACTTCTGTGAGCTTTGTGGTCACAAAGCCAGCCAATTCAACCGTTATTTGTGCCGTTCAGGCCCTCAAAGAGGATTATGCAATAGTTGCCCACAAAGAGGTCATAATCCCTGCATCAGGCTCTGAAGGCAGCACAGTCATCAATGTTCCCTATAAGGCAACCCTGAGAACCACAGAGCTAGCAGTAACAGGTCTAGTGGACCGCTGCTGGTTTGAATAGACTTAGATAAATACCTGCTCGGCCCCATGGGCCGAGCTCTTTTCTTACTTTGGAGCAACTATGAACTCGAGCCCAACTTGGCTAACTCAAGAGGCCTATGACCGTCTACAGGCTGAGCTAGATAACCTCATCAACGTTGAGCGTGCTGCCATAACTAAGAAGATCCAGGATGCCCGTGAAGAGGGTGACCTTAAAGAAAACGGTGGTTACCACGCTGCTAAAGACCAGCAGGGAATCATTGAAGCACGTATTGCAAGACTTACTCAGATCCTTGCTAACTCTGTTGTTGGTGAATCACAAGAATCTAGTGACACTGTTGCCCAGGGCATGGTTATCACCATTGAACTAAATGAAAAGAAGATGGAATTCTTACTAGGTTCAGCTGAAATGGCAGAGAACACTGACATTAGTGTTTACTCACCAGATAGCCCTATGGGAATAGCAATCATGGGTGCCAAGATCGGTGAATCAGTTTCTTACTCAGCACCTAATGGCAAGACTTTGACTGTGAAGATAGTTTCAGTCAAACACTTCGAAGGCTAGTCTTCTCTAGCTTCCATGATTCTAGGCTTTAGGCCTGCTTCTTTTAGAGCCTTCATTACTTCTAATGTGTGCTCATGACCTGATGTTTCAACAGAAAGATTTAGTTCAACCTCAGAGATGTTCAAACCAAGACCGTGTCTGGTGTGTAGAACTTCAACAACGTTTCCCTGCGCCGAAGCCACCGCGTCGGCAGCCTTCACGAGCTGCCCTGGACGGTCCGGAAGCATTACAACGATGGTCGTGTAACGCTCCGATGCCGCTAGACCGTGCCCGATAACCTTCTGCATCAGTAACGGGTCGATGTTGCCACCTGAAAGCACCACAACGGTCTTACCCTTCGGCTTGATTGCGCCAGACATCAAAGCGGCCACACCAACGGCACCGGCGGGCTCGACAACCTGCTTCGAGCGCTCGAGCATGACCACAAGCGCCTTGGCAATTTCGTCTTCGGTAACTGTTACTACCTTGTCGATGTGCTTCGAGATTAGCTCGAAGGGAATTCGGCCGGGCTTAGCAACGGCAATACCATCGGCGATGGTGCGCTGAGTCACGATTTCTACCGGCTTGCCCGCCTTAATCGACGGCACATAAGATGCTGCGTTTGCCGACTGCACGCCGATGACGCGAATCTTCTTGCCAGCAGCCTTGGCCTTCAGCTTGGCAGCCACAGCCACACCCGCAGCAAGACCACCGCCACCAATCGAAACGATGATGGTCTCGACATCTGGAACCTGATCGAGGATTTCTAGACCAACCGTGCCCTGGCCGGTGACTACATCAATGTGGTCGTAGGGAGGAATGAAGATTGCACCCTTTTTTGCCGAATACTCTTGCGCGGCCTTCAAGGTTTCGGCAAACACCGCACCGGTCAGAACAACCTCGGCACCGTAATTCTCTGTTGCCTGGAGCTTCGGCAGCGATGCACCAATCGGCATAAAGATGGTCGCCTTGATGCCAAGCTTGCGCGCGGCTAATGCAACACCCTGCGCGTGGTTTCCAGCACTGGCTGCCACCACGCCCTTTTTGCGTTCAGCGGGGGTCAGTTTGCTCATGCGGTTATAAGCACCGCGAAGTTTGTAAGCGCCGGTTCGCTGCAGGTTCTCACACTTGAGGAACACATCGGTGCCGGTTAATTTGGTGAGGTAGTTGCTCTTCAGAATTGGAGTCTCAATGGCAACCTTCAGCACGTTCTGGTGCGCGAGTTCAAACTCGGCAAGAGTTGGCTGAGTAACTTTGGCAGACATTGGTACCTCACTAGATTCAGGACTTCTAGTAAGTCTAGTTTGTTGGCGTGCTCTAACTGCTTAGGGTCTTGGGCCGCTTAGAACTTGGTGCCAATTGTGCGTAGCCGAGCAATTCGCTGCGGAATTGGCGGGTGGGTTGAGAAAAGTCGCTCAGTCAGCCCTGGCTTTACCGGATCGTTGATGTACATGTGAGCCATCGAGGAACTTGCGCGCCGCATTGGCTTGCCGTACTGCCCCAGCTTCTCAAGCGCACTTGCCAGGCCCTCTGGGTATCGAGTGGTTTGCGCTCCGGTAGCATCTGCTAAATATTCGCGCTGACGCGAAACGGCGGCGGCAACAATCGGTCCAAGCAGCCAAGAAATAATTGTTGCCACAACACCGATAAGTATC
>CALFOB010000206.1 GCA_937919125.1 uncultured Micrococcales bacterium
GGCCTTGCCTACCTTCGCCCAGAGACAGCTCAGGGAATCTTTATTAACTTTGATCAGGTAATGACAACATCACGTAAGAAGCCACCATTTGGTATCGGCCAGATCGGTAAGTCATTCCGCAACGAAATCACACCTGGAAACTTCATTTTCAGAACTCGTGAATTCGAACAAATGGAAATGGAATTCTTCGTTGAGCCAGGAACTGATGAGCAGTGGCACGATTACTGGATTGAGCAGAGACTCAACTGGTACATCGATCTAGGTATCAACAAAGACAACTTACGTCTGTTTGAGCACCCTAAGGAAAAGCTTTCTCACTACTCAAAGAGAACTGTTGACATCGAATACAAGTTCGGTTTCCAGGGTTCTGAGTTTGGTGAACTAGAAGGTATTGCTAACCGTGGTGACTTTGATCTAACTACTCACTCACGTGAATCAGGTATTGATCTTTCTTACTTCGATCAGGCTTTGGGTGAACGCTGGACTCCATACGTAATTGAACCGGCGGCTGGTCTAACCAGATCACTAATGGCTTTCCTAGTTGATGCTTATGCAGAAGATGAAGCTCCTAACACTAAAGGTGGGGTTGATGTTAGAACAGTTCTTCGTTTGGACTATCGACTAGCTCCTGTGAAGGTTGCTGTTCTTCCGCTATCTAGAAACGAAGATCTTTCTCCTGTAGCCAAGAACTTGGCTCAAGAACTCCGTGGCTACTGGAACATCGACTTTGATGACTCAGGTGCTATTGGTAGAAGATATCGTCGTCAGGATGAGATCGGAACTCCGTTCTGTGTGACTGTCGACTTTGATTCCCTAGAAGACCAAGCGGTAACTGTTCGTGAGCGAGACACTATGGCTCAAGAGCGAGTATCTCTAGACAAGCTACGCGGCTACCTAGCTGAGAAACTTATCTAATTCATAAAGTGAATACAACAGGTCAGTCTCTTCAATACGGCGATATCACTATCGCCACGCCTGTTGTATTAGCTCCAATGGCTGGGATTACTAACACCGCTTTCAGAAGACTGTGTCGTGAATACGGTGGTGGTCTTTACGTTTCTGAAATGGTTACCTCAAGAGCTCTAGTTGAGAGAACTGAAGAGTCAATGCGACTCATCGGTCATCACGAAAGCGAAGACATAAGAAGCGTTCAGTTATATGGAGTCGATCCAAAGACAATCTCTGAAGCTGTCACCATGTTGGTCTCTGAAAATAGAGCGGATCACATTGACCTGAACTTTGGTTGTCCAGTTCCTAAGGTCACCCGCAAGGGTGGTGGGGCAGCTCTTCCTTATAAGCAAGATCTGTTTAGTGCGATTGTGAATAGTGCAGTTAAGGCTGCCGGAGATATTCCTGTCACTGTGAAGATGCGTAAAGGCATTGACGCTGATCACCTAACTTTCTTGGATGCCGGTAAAGCAGCCAGAGATGCCGGGGTTGCTGCCGTTGCTCTTCATGCCAGAACTGCTTCTGAGTACTACTCAGGTAAAGCTGACTGGAATGCTATTTACGAACTCAAAGATCAACTCCGTGACGTTCAAGTCCTAGGCAATGGTGACATCTGGTCAGCAGGTGACGCCATCCGAATGATGCGTGAGACTGGTTGTAATGGAGTTGTTGTTGGTAGAGGATGCCTAGGTAGGCCTTGGCTATTTGCAGATCTTCAAGCAGCCTTTGAAGAGTATGCAAGAAACCCAAACTCAGATGCTGCCGTTGACCCGGTTCAACCAACTCTTGGTCAGGTAGCCGAAGCCTTCAAGAAGCATGCTGTCCTCCTAGTTGAGTTCTTCGAGTCAGAAGAGCGAGCATGTAGAGATATTAGAAAGCATGTTGCTTGGTACTTCAAGGGCTACCCAGTTGGAGGAGAGTTCAGAGCAGCGTTGGCACAGGTCGAATCTTTACAGCAGATGGATGACATCCTGGGGACTATTGATTGGGCCGCTCCATACCCAGGAGAGCTTGCCGAAGGTCCTAGAGGCCGTTTAGGTGGGGCTAAGACATGCGCTTTGCCAGAGAATTGGCTAGATTCCCGTGAACTGGTCGGAGACCAGCGTAAGGTACTGCTAGAGGCAGAACTTGGAGTATCAGGCGGATGAGTACAGAGAAATACACCGAAATCGATAAGGAAAGATTCCTTACCGAAGAAGGTTCTGGACGAAGTGCTAGAACCGAGTTCGCTAGAGATAGAGCAAGAGTTACTCATTCATCAGCGCTTAGAAGACTTGGAGCAAAGACTCAAGTTCTACAGCCAGGCACAAATGATTTTGCTAGAACTCGTCTAACTCACTCACTTGAAGTTGCTCAAGTTGGTCGAGAGATGGCAGTTGAGTTCGGAATTGATCCAGACATCGTAGACACAGCCTGTCTTGCTCACGATTTAGGTCATCCACCTTTTGGACACAACGGTGAAAAGGGTTTGAACGATTGGGCTAAAGATTTTGGTGGCTTTGAAGGTAACGCTCAGACACTTAGGTTGCTTACTCGCATTGAGCAAAAGGTATATAGCAAAGACGGTGTTGCATTTGGTTTGAATCTAACTAGAGCAAGCCTTGATGCCAGCTGTAAATATCCATGGACTAGAGAGTTCGCTGTTCAAGACAGCGGAGCAGACAGATCAATTAAGTTTGGTGTTTATGAAGATGATGTCCCAGTCTTTGAGTGGTTGAGACTTGGAGCTAAAGATCGAGTCAAGTGTTTTGAAGCTCAGATCATGGACTTTAGCGATGATGTCGCTTACTCAGTTCACGACTTCGAAGATGCTGTGGTTGAAGGCTTCATCAAGCTTGAGGAACTTAGAGGTTCATCTCAAGAGTCTGCAATTGTTACAGAAATTGAAAGATGGAACG
>CALFOB010000207.1 GCA_937919125.1 uncultured Micrococcales bacterium
CATCTTGTATGCGACTCCCGCGTGGAATGCAATCCAAATAAAAGAGACTAGAAAGAAAACTCTAGGAACAACATCAAGCGCTTGCAGTCCACCTGCTTGTCCATGCTCCATGTGATATGCGTAGTGAACCCAGATGTATCCAAAAGCCATTGGCCAGGCTAGCAACCTATTTAGATTGACCATGGCAGTTGGTTTGCCCTTGATCCCAAGACCAACTAATAGTGACAACACAATCGCACCCAAGGTACTGATGATTACAACTTCCTCAGTCAAGTTCTTGTGTGAAGTTGCAGGCTCACCTAAGGAGTAACCCCAAGCTCCTGTAGCAACTGCAAGTGCAACAAGTCCGATAGCTAGAAGATTGTTTTTCAAGGTTTCTTGGTTTGTCATGTAACAATTCTATTTCTCAATGGAGCCCGAGAGTTTAGGAGGCTTCTCGGCGTTCCTTGCTAGCACCTTTTCTTTTTTGAACAGCGTCACGAAGGATGCACTCAATTTGAGAATTCACACTTCGCAGATCTTGTTCTGCCCAAGCTTTTATTTCCTTATGCAGTTCAGGAGAAATGCGAAGTGGAATTGCTTTCTTCTCGTTCATGATTAGTTGTAAAGAGTTCCGGCGTTGATTACTGGAGATGCTTCACGCTCTGAACAAAGCACAACCATCAGGTTGGATACCATTGCTGCTTTGCGCTCTGGGTCAAGAGAAACAGACCCACTCTTCTCAAGATCTGCAAGAGCAAGTTCAACCATTCCAACTGCACCTTGAACAATCTTTCTTCTTGCACTGATCACAGCTTCTGCCTGTTGTCTTCTCAGCATTGCTTGAGCAATCTCAGGAGCATAAGCAAGATGGGTTAGACGAGCATCATCAATTGCGACTCCTGCAACTGAAAGTCTCTTTTCAAGATCTATGCGAAGTTCTGCTGCAACTTCTTCAGGGTTACCTCGAAGAGTTAGTTCACCAGATAGTTCTCCTGATTCGCTGTTGTCATAAGCAAAGCCTGTTGCAACATGTCTAAGTGCTGTTTCAATCTGAGTCTTGACATATGTTCTGTAGTCGTCAACTTCAAAGACGGCTTTAGTAGTGTCAGCTACTCGCCAAACCACAACAGCTGCTATTTCAATTGGGTTACCCTTGCGGTCGTTCACCTTGATGGTGTCACCAACTTCAGTTCTAGCTCTTAGAGAGACTTTGAATCTTGCATCTGGTTTGGTTCCTGCTACTGGCTTTGTGGTTGAGATGCTTCTTGAACGCTCTTCCTTTAGTTCAGAGCTAGGAGAGCCATTAGAGAAGAACGGGTTACCCCAGTGCCAACCAGCTGTCTTTACTGTTCCACGGTAATTACCGAACAGGATCAGAACTCTAGATTCGTTTGGCTGCAAGGTATAGAAACCAGATAAAAGGAGCCCTGCAAGGACATATGCTGCTGTTGCAACCCACCAAAAGGTGCTTTCAGCAGCAGGATCGGAAGTCGCTTGGACAACTCCCCATGTTCCAAGGCTTACGAGCCCTATAAATAGGACAAAAACTAGGGCACCAGGCTTTGGCTGGATTAAACGTTCCTTCATTTAGTACTCCATATCATTGTGATATCAAAATAATACTTATTTAAGCTGCTTATGACAAGTGATTGGAATGAGAAAGTCTGAGATTTGGAGTCTGTTTGCAGGAGCTCTTCTAGTAATACCCTCCAATGTCTGGAGGGCATTACTTTTTGGCATGAATGTTGGGGTGGCACTCTAAGAGCCGCTAAACCAGGGCCCCAAGTTTCCTAATTAGTGCTAAATATTCGTAAATAACAATATAGAATGTTGCTTAATAAACGAGGAGCTTTGGAAAATGACCATCACCACTTATTCACGTAACTTCAAACAAATAAAGAGCCTTCTTATCGGCCTAATTGCTGTTTCTCTGTTGACAGGGCTCGGTATCTCACCAGCCAAAGCAGATGGCGCTGTGGATGTCCAACTTGGTTCTCCGACTCTAAGTGCTGTTCAAGGAACTGTCATCGGTGATGTGGACTTGACAATACAAGCCGCAGATCCGACTCCAGCCGGTCAGTTATATACGATTACTGTGACCAACGCACAGACGAATTCAGTCTTGGTTCAAAACACCGATGTAACAGAGACCCAAATTGCAACAGTCTTCACTGTTCCAGGGCTTCCCATCGATGTGGATCTGAATGTAGTAGTCACAGCTCAGGCTTGGCTAAGTGGTGATGGCTTATCCAACTATTTATCAAGTGACTCAAACACCGTAACTGTTCAAGCAAAAGGCAGCTTGTCAGGATTTCAAATCCCAACTTGGGCGGACGAAACTTTGGCCCCATTTGTTGCAGGTGAGATTTACTCCGACGGCGTTCAAGCCCAGAGCGATAGCACGATTACCTACACAGTCAGTTCTGGAACTTTGCCGGACGGAACCAGCCTTGACTCAAGCACGGGAGCAATCACAGGAACCCCAACCCTAATTGGCCAATTTATTTTTGAAATTACTGCCCAGACTCTACCGAATGACATTACAAAGCAGTTCACTGTTTACGTTGAAGGTCTGCGCGGCTGCCAAGATTATTCGAACGCATCTTTCGCCTCAAATATTCTGCTAAACACAGACGGCACACCTATCGGTTGTGACTATGAAAGCCAGCCCGCAGATCTTCGCCCGGTTGGC
Source organism: uncultured Micrococcales bacterium (assembly GCA_937919125.1). Taxonomy (GTDB): domain Bacteria; phylum Actinomycetota; class Actinomycetes; order Actinomycetales; family Microbacteriaceae; genus Rhodoluna. Next base: position 2,675 of record CALFOB010000207.1, read on the forward strand.
TGGGATGCGAGCTTTAGTTCAGAATTTGGCGCAGGCTCAAGCAGTGGTGCAAAATATCAGACTCGACTCGGCTACGCCTGTGATGACTGTTGGGTAGGTGCTTCTGGCGTCTATGCCAACCAGGCAGGAATCCCAATTGGGTTCGACATCAACTTCTTTGGAACTACCTACTCCCAGATTTTTATTAACTCAAATGGTTCAGTGACTTTTGACAAGGGGTCTTCTAACTACAACGAACCTCTGAATGATGTTCTGAATGGAGCTGTAGGGCTGGCCCCATTTGCAGTGGACCTCGATAACCGAGATCTGAAATTTAACTTAGAGCCTTGGAGAGAGACTCGTCACGCCGACTTTTTCTATTGGGGAAGAACCACTTACCAAGGTAAGCAGGCATTTGTCGTTACTTGGATGAATATGCAAATCTACCCAGCAAGAACTAACACTAATGACTTTAATGCCTTCCAAGTAATTATTCTTGACAACGGTTCAGGAGATGCAGACTACATCATCAACTTCGGATCACTTCAGGATTCAAAGAACAACGCGGGCTACTCAGTCAGCGGAGAGCAGGGTGTTCGCCTTGCATCAGGCTTTGGAACAAGGACAGACGCCGGAACACTTTACGCTTCGCTCCAGGATGAGACAGGATACCTATATAACGGCGCTCCATCTGCGACTGCTTTGGACGGAGGAGCAAACGCGCTAAACCAAGCCAGCTTGAACTCTGATGTGCCAGGTCGTTTCATATTCCAAATGGTTTCAGGATATGTGCCTGAGGTTGCTACGGTTCCGAGCGCGCCAGTGAATTTCGCTGAAACTCATTTGAACGACTCTTTGACTGCGACTTGGGAAGCTCCGGTAAGACTGGGAGGTGCGCCACTAACTGGGTACGTGTTGCGTTACAGACTCAGTGGAACAAACGATGCATACACTGAAGTGTCGACCAATAACCTGACAGCAACGATTAGTGGGTTAGCTGCTGGCAACTATGCAATCCAAGTTGCGGCAGTCAATGAAATTGGCAGGGGGCCATTCACAAGGTCTATTCTTGTACCTGTATCTGGGCCAGTTTATGCAGATATGAGTGCCTACACAGAAGCTCTAACATTCGCCCAATCTTTGAATTCTGCATTTTTCACTCCGGCATCTTGGGCGGAGCTAACCACTGCTACATCTGTCACCGTCACCCGCACTAACACACAGGTAGAGGTAGACGCGCAGACCCTGCTAATCAACACAGCCTTGGCTAACCTAGTTCTGATCTCGACTCCGGTTTTTGCGGTTAACTATGTGGATTACAACCAAGCTGTAGCCTTTGCAAATTCTCTAAATCAGACAGATTTCACACCAGCTTCCTGGTACTCCTTGCAAATTGCTCTTGCAGTGGACGTTTCCACGGCTGACCAACAGACGGTTGATAATCAGACCGCAGCAATCAACAACGCTATCAACAACTTGATTGTGGCTGCCAACGTATTAGTTACCTCTGACCTAACTGCTTACAATGACGCTGTCCGTGATGCATTCGCGCTGCAAGCGTCAGGTTACTCAACCTCGAGTTGGGCGGTTCTTCAAAGCGCCTTGAGCACTCCAATAACCCGAGAAAACTCGCAGGCTGAAGTAGATCAGCAAACGCTTCTTATAAGAAACGCAATTGCGGCCCTAGAACCTATCTCGGATCTCAGCGCATACAACCTCGCTGTTGTGGACGCATCTCAATATTCGTCAGCTACGGTGACCCCATCATCTTGGAGCGCACTTCAGTTGGCACTGAGCGTTACGATTACCGAGCTCACCCCGCAGGCTCAAGTTGATGCAGCTACTGCTGCCATTTACGCGGCGATTGACGCTTTAGTCTTCACAGCAAACATGACTGCATATAACGCTGCTGTTGCTCAGGCTGGCTTGCTTGTTGAAGGGGACTTCACTTCGGCTAGCTGGGCACTTCTTCAGGCCGCAGTTGCTATCCAAGTTTCGCCTTTGACTGACACTCAAATTTTCGTTGATATTGCTACCACCAACATCACTTCTGCGATTGCAGCATTGGTTGCGGCTCGGTCTGTAACCTACCAGTTGGCTGGAGGGGATGGATTGGCACCAACGCAAGCCAAGACAGCTGCCGGAAGCTCGTTTACGGTTGCTCTGGCTCCTGTTCGACCTGGTTATACATTTGCTGGGTGGTCTGATGGCACAGCCGTTTATCAGCCAGAATCAAATTATGTTGTTGGTGCTAATGACATCGTGCTCGAAGCTACTTGGACACCGAATCCTTCACGCGCTATCAGTTTCACTCCTGGAGCTGGAACAGGCACGGCCCCATCATCGGCTCCGACAAGCCTGCTAGAAGGACAAACATTAGTACTTCCTGCGAATACTTTCACCCGGGAACTGTATGCATTTGCTGGCTGGTCTGATGGTGTTGCTGTTTATCAGTCCGGATCCAATTATGTTGTTGCGGGTAGTGATGTAGTTTTCGAAGCTACGTGGAGTTTGATTCCAGTCCGCACTATCGTCTTCAGTGCTGGAGCCGGAACAGGTACCGGTCCGTCCTCGGTCCCGTCAAGCCTGTTAGAAGGACAGACATTAGTTCTACCTCAAAACACATTCACAAGAGTTGGCTATAGATTTGCTGGTTGGTCTGATGGCACAGCCGTTCATGCAGCAGGTCACACAATGACTGTCCTCGGCGACCTAAGTTTCGTTGCTACTTGGACGAAGATCGTGGTTAAGAGCAACAAGGTCAAAGCCAAAGGTAATTTCTTCGGCTTCAAGTTTGAGCAGAGCTACCTCACTAAGGGCATGATGGCCAAAATGAGCAGCTGGGCAAAAAACAACAAGACACTCACAAACATGACTTGCATTGGCTACACTGGCTGGAACCAAAATAAGTTGAGCCCAGCTCAGCTTTCTAAACTAGGTACGGCAAGAGCCAAGGCTGTCTGTAGCTACTTGAAGAAACTGATTCCGAATCTGGTTGTTAAGTTGAAGAAGTTCCACGGAACCAGCAAGCACCCAACAGCCAGACGTGTTCTAGTTTTTGGTCGTTGAATAAGGGCTAGTGTTGCAGCATGAGTATTCATGTGCGACAAGTACAAGAAGCTGACAAGCCCTCGTGGCTTGAGATATTCAATACTTATTTGAAGTTCTACGATGCTTACCCTAACGACATGGACACTGAACTTTTATGGCATCGACTAACTAGCTCTTATCCTCAGATACAAGGGCTTGTAGCCGAATCCAATGGAACTGTTTCTGGAATAGCTCACTTCCACTATCAACTCTCCACCTGGTCTGATACTTTTTACTGTTACCTGGAAGACATCTATGTCACTGAAGGTGAACGGGGCAATGGTGTTGCCACAGCGCTTATTGCGAAGGTCGAGGAGTTAGCAATCAAGCAGGGTTGTTCAGAACTTTACTGGATCACAAAAGAGAGCAACACTACAGCCAGAAAGCTTTACGACAAGATCGCAAAGCTAAGCGATTTTGTTCGCTATGAAAAGAAGCTTGAGCAGTAAATGCGGGGGAATTCCCCTCATCTCCAACAGATATTTAGACACTAAATCGTTGCCAAAAGTTAACACAGCTCAGCGATCAGGATTGTTATCGTAATCTAAAGAATTCCTATATTGGAGTTGTCTTTATGAATGTGAGGGATAAGCACTGTGGGCATAGCCAGGTTGACATTGTTGAGTTCCGTAGCCGTGTTATCACTTGCACTGGCTGGTTGCTCTAGCGCTCCCAATCAGATTGTTTCCCCAACTCCGACTCCCACTCCAACTGTCACCGTTACCCCACCTACCCCAGAGCAAGTTTGGGATGATTTCATGCAGATATCTGATGCAAGTTGCCAAGAGTTCTATACAGGTCTTGTTGAAGAGGAAATCACAGGTCCCAATGTAGGTAAATTGAAAATCGCTCTCACGTTTGAGCAAGCTGGTGAGAATAGCATGGCGTATTCCTTGCCCTCCGGTGAGACTGGTGCGTTGGTCTGGACCGACTTCTTGGCATGTGAATCAAAAATTTTCATTGGCCAAATGGAGTCCGGGGGCCTCTACTATTCAGAAATCCCTGGGTATTCTCCAGATTGGCCAATTCAGATAACTTTCGATCAACAGACCGGAAATTTCACAACCTCTCGCCTCACGGAATTAGGAAATCAAAGAACGCTAATTTTTGAAGTCGTAGCCGGGAAATTCTCAGTAGTTGAAGATGTCGAGAATGCAACTCGCACTACATTGACTTATGGCCTACCAGGACCTGCCGAGACTCAAATCGTTAACGATTTTTGGGCTGATTATTTCTCTCAATAATTAGCTGGGCAAAGCATTATCAGTCGTTCCTAAACCTGATTTTCTTCGCATGCATTATGACTTTAATTCTGGCTATTGATGACTTACCCATCCCGTGAAGTTCTTCTAATTGTTGCAGAGTAAATTTTCTGAGATCTGAGACTCTATATAATTTGGCATCCACTAGAGCACGTCTGGCAGGACCAGATAGTCCAATTCTTTTCCATTCGCCATCAAGTGCGTCGTAGTCAGCAGCCATTTCTTCAGTGTATTCGTAACGTTATCTAAAGCTGCAGTTCAAGCACGCCATCAACTATGGCTGCTAATAAACTACGAAACAAATGACTATCACCTATAGTCGAGCAAGTTCTAGTGAAACAATATTATGAAGAGTTACCCATAACTATGACCCAACAATTGGTAGTAACGCTAGACCTACCCACATCCAGATAGAGATGTTAGGCATTTGACTGGGCTATCCTGGGGATTTGTCATTGCGGTGGCATCGATTGGTGGACCACTTGTTGTATTTTGTAATCTCAAGCCTTGCTATGGTCCAGCTCCCTTAGCTTCTTATTCTTTAGTTTCTTGGCTAGGGTTGCTGGCAGCTCTTGGGGCGGGTCTTATTCCCGGCCCATTAATATCAAGAAAGCTTTCGGAGCCAGCGCAGTCAAAGGGCAGCCTTTTGACCATTGAGTATCAAGATCAGACGAATAGGCAATGGAATACTTATACGAGTTGAACCCGAATAGCTGTCTCAAGTTGTTTTTTGGCTTGTCGGGCGTATTTTAGGCAGCATTTTTCCATCTATTCGGGCTGCGGACGTCATTTTGGGCCCAAATCTCTTTGAATTCACTATGGTCAGGGCAAAAACCCTCTGTCTTCCCCTAGACTGAGAGCAATAGTTAAACGCTTCGTCTAATTTTTGACGAACACCAAACTTAAGAAAACAAACCCCCATAACAGGAGAACATTCAATGTTGAAGAAATTACTTAGCATCGCTGCGCTAACATCACTTTTGGTTGGGGGGTTAAGTGCTACTCAGGCTAATGCGGTAACCCCAAACGTTGATCCCGCTAACGTTCTAGATGGTGGAGCTAGTTTCTCAGTCGACCTTGCTGCTGACGCCACGTCGGTTGTAATTCCAGCTGGATTAAAAAACTTCGAATTGAGAAGAAACTTCTCACTCCAATCTGCATTCCTAGTTCCACGTGCAGGCCAGAACTTGAGCGTGGCTTTCACCATCAATCTGCCCAATGGAACTCCAATCACAAGTTCATACCAGATGATGTCTGCTGCGACTGGTCCTACCTTCTACCCTGACGTCAGTGGAATGCTGTTCGGAACTGGTCCGAGCTCTTCTTGGAACTACCAAGCCAATACCCTTTCAATTCCTGCAGACCCATCAACATACAGTGGATCGATCAACGCAAGGTACTACATTGAAGCGCTTGACGGAGAAACTCTGCCAGGTGGCACATACACTTTCTCTAACGCTTTGAAGACCTCCAGTGGAGAAACAGTTGCCATTAGCGAGCCAGGCCAGACCACCTGGGCTCCAGAAGTTGACTACCTAGTGCCTGGCACAACATTCACTGTTCCTGCTGGTGCAACCAGCACCCAGATTAACGGTCAGATGTGTGTTGACGTAACCAAGGTTGCTGTTGGTGATGTTTTAGAAACAAAAGTCTTTGTTGATGGCACGGAGGGTAATTCTCTTAACGCATTCTGGATAACAAAGTCTGGATTTAAAGAGCAATCTGACATGGGCTACCGCTCGAATGGAATGAGCAACTTCACAGCAACTGTAACCGAATATGACATAGCTTGGGGTCTTGCTGTTGGCGTAAATATTTACGACTCTACTCTTGCTGTTGGCACAACACATGACATTGCTTACCAGCTTTTCAACCAAGATGGTGAAGATGTGAGCGGTAGTTGTGCACCTGCAAAGCCTGCTGCACCTACATTGTCACTTATGAGCGGAGCTATTTCCGTTTCAGGTCAATTTGCTAATGGTTCAAGTGGCCAGATGATGTCAATGTGTTACGTGTATGAATCAAGTGCACCGGATGTAGCAATTAAGTCAGTTTCAGTTGTGACTAACTTCATGAACAGATCTGGATACAGCTGTACATTTAACAATCTGCCTGCTAGCAAGACCTATCTGGTCAAGTTCAGAGACAACTATTCAGGTTTGTTCTCTGAGTATTCAGACGCTGCTCAGATAGCAATTCCAGCCTCTGGTTACACAGTGTCCAGCACCCATGCAGGTGTTGTTGAAGCTAAGAAGATTGTCAAGGTTAGCGACAACGTCCTACCTATTGAAGATTACGGAATCAGCGCGGGAATCGTTCCAGACGGTAACGGTGGTTTCTACATGCTTGGCCAGAAGAACGGTGCATGTCCTCCTGGCTGTAGCCTCGAAGAGATTCGTTTGAGAAAAGCAAATGCAACTTCTCTAGATTCATCATTCGCAGGAACTGGAACAGTCCTAATTAACTCGTTCACCCCTGTAAATGGATATGCTGGAGGCATTGGCTTCTTCGGAACCGCTAAGGATAAGTGGGCTATTCCTGTAAATGGAAGAAACATATCGAACTTCTCTGGTGAAACTCAGATCTTTATGGGAAACACAACTACATCAACAGTGACCTCAAAGAGCATTTCAGCTGCAGATGTAACTCCTATTTGTGAGGCTGCTTCAACCGGTTACGCACCTAGAGCAAGCCAGAACATGCAGATAAACGTTGTGTCAGCAACATCAGCTGACGTACTGCTATCAGTAACTTGTCTCAAGAACTACACCATCGGAGCCATGCAGACTTCACTGTCTCTGCCGGTGCTAGTTTCAATGAACGCTTCAACCGGTGCTTTGACTGCTGTAGCGACACTGGGTACTCCAAGTGCAGAAGCCAACAACTTTGCTGTTAGATACACAGTCAACCCAGCAGCAACTGGTACAGAGCCGATGCTGACAGCATTTGTCACATCTTCTTTGGTGACTCAAATCAACAACTATCCTTTGGCAAACGGTGGAACCATTACTGACCACGCAATCGTCAGATTGGATTCAAACCTGAACGTACTAAGCACAACCGCATCAGGTTGGGCTACTTCAGGTGGAACAATTGCCAATGACCCGACCCTGTCAGTTATGACTGTTAACTCAGGAAAGATCTTTGCTTTGACTAGATTCGGTAATGACTACAAGGTCGTTACTTTTGGATCAACCGGAGCAGGCTCTGAACTTGTTGTTGATGCCTCAGCATCAGAAATTGCTACTCCAACAATTTCTGTTCTTCAGGGAATTCCAACACCTGCAAATGAGACCTTACTTCCTGTTGCGCTGTCAGCAACCGGTAAAGATGCTGCGGGTTGGATTGATCTAACTACGGGTGCTCTAACTAGTGGTGAAGTGTTGCTGTCAACTTTCTCTATGGGTAATGGAACAGCTAAGTTCTGGCTTCGTGGAGCTGATAAGAACTCCTACATGGTTTACACAGATGCAGCTAAGCCAGCGAACATGTCTGTTCTTAAGTGGATTGATGCTAGATACGTAGCTCCAGTAGGCGGGGTTCCTGCAGTTACCTCTAAGGATGTTAAGTACTCAAAGAACACTCCAACCGCAGGTGCGAAAGTAACTCTTACTGGTACCAACCTCGACGTTGTTGTTTCAGCAAAGATTGGTGACAACGCTGCAACGCTTGGAACCAAGAGCGCAACTTCACTTCAGCTAACTATTCCAACTGCAACCGCAGCGGGAACTGTTGACATCACCCTTACAACTGCAAACGGTGACACTGTTGTTGACACCTTTACTTACGTTGGTGCCGGTGTTGTGCAGACTGTAACTGTTGGAGCCCTTTCTTCTTCAGTGACTGTTGGCGCTGCTGATCTAGCACTGAGTGCAACTGTTGCATTCTCACCACTAGATGCTGGAACTGCAGGTGCCATCACCTGGAGTTCAGAGACACCTTCAGTTTGTTCAATCGTTGCTAACAAGGCACGTGCACTAACTGCTGGTACCTGTACTGTGAAGGCAACTGCTGCAGCTAGCGGCCTATTGCTAGCAGGATCAGATACTGAGTCAACAACTGTTGTTGCTGCACCAGCTGCTGCCCAGACAGTTACACTGACCGGTCCAACCAGTGTTGTAGTAGACCTAGATGGATTCGATGTAACAGCTTCTGCGTCTTCTGGTCTTCCAGTTGTGTACGCATCAGCTACATCAGCTATCTGTACTGTTACTTCAGCGGGTCGTGTAGTTGCAATTGCCGAAGGTACTTGTGGGATCACAGCTTCACAGGCTGGAAACGCTAGCTGGTTGCCTGCGACTAAGACAATCACAATCACAGTAGCTAAGACCCCATCAACTCCTTTGACGGAAAAGGGCGATATCAAGAAGCCTCTTCTACTGTCAAAGACTGGTACTTACCTAAAGAGTGGTGACACGCAGCTGGCTTGGAACAGAGCTAAGGGAACACTAGCTTTGAAGCTAACTGTTGTCTACATTGGCCCAATCAAGGCTTCTGTCTCATTCAAGGTTGGAAGCAAGACGTACACATGTAGCTCGAGCTTCGGCCTAACCAAGAAGCAGTCTTCAAACAAGTACCTGACTCTGACTTCACCAAACCTATGTACCGGTAAGACAGAGAAGACTCAGCTTGCTACGTTGAAGAAGATCACAACAAGCACCGTGGTTACTGTAACCGTTGTGCGTGATATGTATCTTCCAACCACATACAAGAAGGTACGCACCAAGACTCGCATTCTTTACGCGAAGCTTGGCTAGTTCTAAAGCACTAACAACTAACCCGCCCTTAGGAAACTAGGGCGGGTTAGTCCTTTAACATGTAAGCGGTTGTTTGTAACGAATGGCTGATAGTAGCCTGAGGGGCAAGTTCACCCATTAGTTAGGACAAGTAGACTGACTACATGAAAGCTAAATTCCTTGGAATCCTAACTGCAACCGTGATTGTCTTCGCAGGACTTGCAGCACCAACTCTTTCCAATTCTGCATCTGCTGCTGCTACTTCCTACACAATCACTTTTGATGCTAATGGTGGATCAGGTGTGATGGCGAAGCAGGTAATTCCAGTTAAAGGAAAAGCTCTTTCGCCAAATAAGTTTGTTAAAGACACTCACCGTTTTAGTGGCTGGTCATTAACTAGGACAGGCAGTGTCAAATATTGGAACGCTGCTGTTATTAAGCCAAAGTCCAAACTAACTCTTTATGCAAAGTGGACAGTGAATGCTCCAACACCTGTACTTGCTGGACGTACTGTTGGAAAACTTCTATGGTCAGATTCTTTCTCTGGAACAACAGGGGGATTGATTGACGCAACTAATTGGACTGCAAGATACTGTGGGCATGAAGCCAGTAATGGTGGCGGAACTTGCCACAACAATGAAAAGCAGTGGTACACACCAGACGCAATTCGTTTAGACGGATCTGCTCAAGGTAACGCTGTTATCACTGCAAAGAAAGTAACTGGCACTCCTCTTAACGCAGGTAGCTGCATGAACCCACCTTGTAGCTTTACTAGCGGTCGCTTTGATACTCAGAATAAGGTTTCCTTTAAGTATGGATACATTGAAACTCGAATGAAGATGCCAACAGGAGGCGGCAACTGGCCAGCATTCTGGGCGCTAGGTGATTCGATGAGCGATGTTGGCTGGC
>CALFOB010000208.1 GCA_937919125.1 uncultured Micrococcales bacterium
GTGAACTCGGTCAGTACGGTGTTCCATGCGTCTAAATCGACCATCGGCAACTGCAAGTTCAATCCCACCGCGTTGTCACGCATGGGCACGACGCCAATCATTGACGGCCCAACGGCAATGCCACCACGAATGACACGGGTGCGCGGCCCAGTAAGGTCACGCACATAGTTGGCTGACACGATGCGATCTAGCGTGACCTTGAATTGATCTTGCAACACTCGCGCTTGCGATTGCGGCGTCTCGAGCTGCCTTGGCTTCAGCTTTACCAGAAACTGTGGTCGCGGAAGAAACCGCTGCACGATATGCCTGCTTTGCAGAAGAGACACTCTGCTTGAAGGTCCTACCAATTTGCTGCTTTGCCCTCTGCTGAGCCTTGCCTATTTTTTCCCAAGCCTTCAGTGCAACTTTGAAAGCCTTTTTGGCTTCTTTTGATCCTGCGGTAAGGCCTTGAAACGAGGTAAGCGCAGCTTGGTAGTTAGCCTTGGCTGTTGAAACAGCATCAATGGCGGCACGATCAGCGGAATTGATTGTTGTGTAAACCACCACTCCTGTGCTCACTTCCGAACTAACTGGCACGTCTGCATTAGCAACACCGACGGAGCCAAGTGCGAGACTCACAACGACTAAACCGGCTCTAGCAATATTCTGGATTTTCATTATTTCTCTCTTTCGTAGTCAATCGATACTGAAATAATTGTGCATCACTAATCATGTGAGAATCATAAGAATTCCGCCCAACCTCTCTGGGAATATTCCTGCAAGGCAGTGCTTCAAACTAGATTTGAACTGTTGGAGGAAACGTGAAAGCAAGGCTGTTAATTGTTGATGACGAGCCAGGATTATGTGAAATGCTGGCCGATTCATTCCGCCTTGGTGGCTATGAAGTTGAAACAGCTCTGGATGGTCTATCGGCATTGAACTTAGCAAAAGTTTCAAAGTTTGACTTGATCATTTCGGATGTCAACATGCCCAACATGAATGGGTTGGAGTTTATTGAGAATCTCCGTGCACTACCAGATGACACCCCAGCGATAATGTTGAGTGCTAGAAATGAGCGCCTAGACATCAATTCAGCACTCAAACTCGGTGCCGACGACTACGTATCAAAGCCGTTTGGGCTGGAAGAGCTAGCTCTCAGGGTAGCTGCTATTCTTCGCCGCACCAAGGAAAAGCCCGTCACAACAACTATTCTCAAATGTGGTCCAATAGCCCTTGACGAAGACAGCCACCAGGTATTTAGAGATGGTGAACTAATAGATCTTTCTCCCACGGAGTTCAGCCTTCTCAAGGTTCTAATGCTTCGTCAAGGCAAGATGGTCACCAAGGCGAGCCTTCTGAGCCAAGTTTGGAATATCGGGTTTGAAGTTGATTCAAATGTGGTTAGTACATATGTGTCTTACCTCCGACGCAAACTTCACACACCGGAATGGCAAGGCATTTCAACAGTGCGTGGACTGGGGTTCAAGATCACTGACTCGACAGAATGAAAACATGCGTCTGAGAACAAAAATCATACTTGTGTGTTCGCTGGCAACAGCAGCAATATCCACAGGTGCAGGTGTGCTAGCTATTTACGCAACTTCGGCTGCAGAATTGGCTCAGCTCGATAGCAATCTTGAGAGTCTCGCGGTTTCATCAACGCTTTCCCCGGACCCTGTTGGCTCAGCCCTCCTAGCCATAGATTCCGTTGGGCAAGATACTGAAGTTGGCTTCTTCTCCATAAATGCTGATTATTCTGCACTGAGTGATGGTGAGTCTGTAATAGTGACGACACCAACCAAACTTCAACTAGAGCAGGCAGCCAAACACGCGATAACGGTTCAACAAAAAGCAGGGGATAGCTACCGACTCAGGACTTCAGCGATGGCTGATGATGAGTATGTCGTGTTCGCGACTTCATTATCTTCTGCCACCGAGAAAACGAACCAGACGATTCTTCTTTGGTTTGCAGTGATGGGCTCAGCCATCTTGCTTGGCGCTTTTGTTCTTTGGTTGATTACACGTAGAGACCTATCCCGAATTGAGGTTCTGATAAGGAAAGCAAAAGAGATCTCTAGTGGTGATTTTGAAGTAAAGCTAGAGCAAACCGATGGGAAGTCAGAACTAGACACACTGAATAATTCGCTGTCAAACATGCTCGAAGCTCTCCAAGGCGCTCTTCAGAGAGAAAAACTGGGGAAGCAGAGAGCAAAAGATTTCTTAGCAGACGCCAGCCATGAGCTCAAGACACCTCTCACTGTCATCCGAGGCTATTCAGAATTGCTCATGAAGGGCGAAAAACTCGAACCAGAAATGATAGAGAGAAGTCAAGCTCGCATACAAAACCAAATCCAACGGATGCAAGCACTTATTGACGACATGCTCTTGCTCGTTGAACTTGAACAAACAACTGGCGAAGAAAAGCAGTTAGTGAATCTGAGCGATGTCGTGAACGCGGCTATGTATGATTTGAAAACCCTTCACCCTGATCGTGAGATTGAACTCAATGTTAAGAACGAAATCTTGGTTAATGGCTCACAGCGATTACTCGAGCAATTATTGGCTAACCTCATTTCAAATCTTTCAAGATACGTAGAGCCAGACCGCAATGTGGCTGTCTGTCTAAAACAAAAAGATTCATTTGCCATTCTTCAGATAGATGATTCAGGAGATGGGTTGCCTGATTCTGCCTACACATACGGTATTCAATATTTCAGCCGATTCGACCCATCAAGATCTAGGGACTCGGGAGGTTCGGGACTAGGGATTAGCATCATGGCAGCAATCGTTACCCGCCATGGAGGCAAAATGGAGTTAAAGCGAAGCGAATTAGGGGGCCTCTGCACATTCATAGCGTTACCGATTGAATTGAAAGCTGAGACGGATTAGGTTTCAGGCCGGTTGCTATCACCGGTTAGAAAGTCAGCGTTGGGATTTGCTACGAACAGTCCCTTAAATTACATTCAGCTGGTAGAAGAGAGACCTAACTCTTTATTGCACTCAGAACTTTATCTATTCTCCGCAACAGGGTTTCTTCTGATTTTGCCTCTGAAACTTGCCTTGCAAATTCTTTACGCTTTGAATAGCTCAGATCAGCAAAAGTTTGGGTTAGTCCGTTTGATTTGAGGGCTTTGACCAGCTCTGCAGGCATCTGAACCTCGCGGTAACCAGAATCTAGTTCTAGCGTTACCTCTACTATGTCTCCTGAGTTGACCTTGGCAGCTTTACGCTCAGCACTTGGAAATACAACGCGGCATTCGCCTGCAACTCCAACAGCAGTGCTTTGGTAGGTGTGCCCGTTTACAGTGACTTTGAGGGGAGCTCGCTTATTTGTTTTGAGCTCTTCAAGTACCCAATCCGGGATTAGCAGGGAGGCATGGTTGCCTTCACCTAGCACTTCTGTCTCATACTTCACAGCCATGTCAATATGCTAGCCAAGGCAGTTGTTAGACCTTGGGTTAACGCAGTTGGTGTGAAGTTCAAGTACCAGTGGTACCAAAATGGTGTCGCTATTAAGTTCACAACAGCATCTACCT
>CALFOB010000209.1 GCA_937919125.1 uncultured Micrococcales bacterium
TCCCTACACGACGCTCTTCCGATCTATGTTGATGATCTTGCCTTCGAATTCTCGACAGAAGTCAGGGCTAAGAATCTGCATAAATCTAGCAAGAACAATTAGTTCAATCTGGTTATCAATAATGTATTTGCGAAGCTTGGCTTCGAAAGCCTCTTTGCTCGCAGCATCGGTCATTGGGTGTGTTTCGAAAGGAATGCCGTAGAAACCAGCAAGCTCAGATAGTTCAGAGTGGTTACCGAAAACAGCAGGAACCTCAATTGGAATTTGACCTGATCTTTGGTTGAACAGAAGGTCATTCAGGCAGTGAGCGCTCTTACTCACAAGGACTAGGGCTTTGATTTTGCGGTTGACATCATCTAGGTGCCAGGTTGCGTCATATTTGGCTGCAACAGCTGAGATCTTCTCAGCAAAGTCTTCTCTAGGGCCAGTAACTTCAACCTGGAGGCGCATGAAGAACTTACCGCTCTCGGTGCTGGTGAACTGCTGGCTCTCGGTGATGTTGCCATTAGCCCCAACAATGGCTCCAGAGATTGAATGAACGATACCTGGTTGGTCTTGGCAGACGAAGGTTAGAACCCAGTGATTTGTTGGCGTATTCATAGGCTCAAGTTTAGGCTTTGCTAGTCGTCTTGGTTGCGTTGCAAGTCGCGCTGTTTGTTGCGGTAGCTGACACTCTTCCAGATGACTACCCCTAAGAGCATCAATCCACTGGCGATCATACTGATCCCGATGATTGTCCCTATTTCCACGCGGATTCCTTGCTGCTTGTTAGATTTCCCTTTGGCAAGAATACCCAAATATTCGCTTTTCCGTTTATCTACAGGGCTCCCGTGTCTAAAACTGTCCCTAAATGGCATGTTTTCGCCTTGTTATACAATGGAGTCATCGCAACTGGCGTTAAAGATGGGATTCCATCAGGGAGCGAAGGCATTTTGGTCGTACGCCTGGGCCAAACCAGCACAAGCCGTTAAGGAGTTCCCAATGTCACAATTGCCACAGGAGTTCAACTCTCCACTATCAGCAACAGATCCTGAGATTGCTGCCGTTCTGCAAGCTGAGTTAGATCGTCAGCGCAACTTCCTAGAGATGATTGCTAGCGAGAACTTTGTATCAAGATCAGTACTTGAAACACAAGGTTCTGTTCTAACTAACAAGTATGCAGAAGGCTACCCAGGTAAGCGCTACTACGGTGGTTGCGAAGCTGTTGACGTAGCCGAGAACCTAGCTCGCGATCGAGCAAAGGAACTATTTGGTGCTGAACACGCAAACGTTCAGCCACACTCAGGTGCAACAGCTAACGCTGCTGTTCTTATGGCGCTATGTAAGCCAGGGGATAAGATCCTAGGTCTAGAACTGGCTCACGGTGGACACCTAACTCACGGCATGAAGTTGAACTTCTCTGGAAAGATGTATGAAGCTCACGCATATGAACTTCACCCAGAAACATTCTTGATTGATATGGACATTGTTCGTAAGCGTGCACACGAGGTTATGCCTCAGGTTCTTATTGCTGGTTGGTCTGCATACTCTCGTCACATTGACTTTGCTGAATTCAGAAAGATTGCTGATGAAGTTGGCGCAAAGCTTTGGGTCGATATGGCTCACATCGCAGGTCTAGTTGCAGCAGGTGTTCACCCGAACCCAGTTCCTTATGCAGATGTAGTTTCAACAACAGTTCACAAGACTCTTGCCGGTCCTCGTTCAGGTCTGATTCTTTGTAAAGAAGAATACGCAAAGAAGATTGACTCTGCAGTATTCCCAGGTCAACAGGGTGGTCCACTGATGCATGTGATTGCAGGTAAGGCTGTTGCATTCAAAGCAGCTATGGGTCAAGAGTTCAAAGAAAGACAGCAGCGAACAATTCGTGGTGCTCAGATTATTGCTGAACGTCTAATGCAAGCTGATGTTAGAGCTAATGGAGTAGATGTACTAACCGGTGGAACTGATGTTCACCTAGTACTTGTTGATCTAAGAAACTCTCCAATTGATGGCAAGACTTGTGAAGACCTACTGCACGATGTTGGTATCACAGTAAACAGAAACTCTGTTCCTAATGACCCAAGACCTGCTCTAGTTACATCAGGTGTTCGTATTGGTACTCCAGCGCTTGCTACACGTGGCTTTGGAGATAAGGAATTCACTGAGGTTGCTGACATCATTGCTCACGTAGTCATGCCAAACCCAGACATTGATGCATTAGCTGACAGAGTTCGTGCTCTAACTGGAGAGTTCCCGCTTTATAACGGCCTCGAGAACTGGTAATACATTGGTTGCCCAGATACTAGACGGCAAGGCAGTAGCAAAGGCAATAAAGGCTGAGCTAGCTCAAGAAGTCATCGAACTAAAGCAGAAGGGGATAACCCCTGGTCTTGGCACATTGCTTGTTGGAGACGACCCAGGCTCACACAGTTATGTAGCGGGTAAGCATAGAGATTGTGCTGAAGTTGGAGTTCACTCAGTTCGTATCGACCTTCCTGCTAACGCTAAAGAAGCAGATGTTAGAGCAGCCATTAGAGATCTAAACGAAGCCTCTGACGTGACTGGCTACATCCTTCAGCTTCCTCTGCCATTTGGATTCAATACCAATGAAATGTTGGAACTAATTGATCCAGATAAAGATGCCGATGGTCTACATCCAATCAACCTAGGTCGCCTGGTGCTTTCAGGCTCTGAAGAGATTACTTCTCCGCTACCTTGCACACCAGCAGGAATTCTTGAACTACTTCACCGCTACGACATAAACCTGAGTGGAGCTGAAGTTGCTGTTATTGGTCGAGGGATTACCGTTGGAAGACCTCTAGGGTTACTGCTAAATAGAAAGGGTGTTGACGCAACCGTCACATCCCTTCACTCAAGATCTGCTGACATAGCTAAGGCAGTAAAGCAAGCTGACATTGTTGTTGCAGCTCTCGGTGTTCCACACTTTGTAAAAGCTGAATGGATTAAATCTGGTGCGGCTGTTCTTGATGTTGGTATTACACGTGTGGACAACAATGGAGAGACAACCCTCGTTGGGGATGTTGACTCTGGTGTGTTTGATGTTGCAGGTTTTGTTTCACCTAACCCAGGTGGTGTTGGCCCAATGACCCGCGCGATGCTAGTTAGAAATGTCGTTAGATCCGCAGGGCGGATTAGCTAAAGCTACTTCTTAGGCGACTTGGTTGGAGTCGGTGCTGGAATGAACAAGCTTGGCTTAGGTTTTGGGCTTGGGAAGTATGTCTGAGTAGGTCTTGGAGTCCAAGAAGCACTCGGAGCTGGCTTAGGTGATTTGCTTGGCATCGGGGAGCTAGTTGGACGTGGAGATGCAGTCGGGGTCACATAAATAGTCTTGGTTGGTTTTGGAGTGACTGTTTGCTGAGGTGACTGAATGACTGTGATGGTTGGAATTGGCTTAGGTGTTGGAATGGTCACATTGGTCACAACGTAAAAAGTTGCTGTACACAGAAAAGCCTCGTCATTGCTGGATGATCTAAGGTTCTTAGATCTGAAGGACGAGTACTTGCTGCTACTTGAATAGACATCCTGAGTAGATCCACAGGTGCTATCGCTGGCTGAATATCCTGAGGATAGATAGGTCATGGTGACCTTTTCATACTCAATTGGGCTAGTTGCGTTAGAACTTGCACCTAGAGAGACTCCAGCTGATGAAACCATGGCGATGATGCCACAGACAAACATCGGGAGAGCTAGTCTCTCAGTCATTTTCTTTGCTGCCATTAGATACTCCTATTTCTCAGGTATTGACTTCATACTATCCCCGTCTGGCGACATCGGACTAGCCGAGCATTTGGGTGGCTGCTAGTTCCTTGTATAGAGGGGTTGATTTCAAGAGCTGCTTGTGAGTCCCTGAGCCAATCACCTTACCGCCATCAATAACGATGATCTGGTCGCTATCGACCACAGTTGAGAGCCTGTGGGCGATAACAATCATGGTTCTGTTCTTGGCAACAGCGTCAATCGCTTCGCGCATACGCTGCTCATTAAGGCCATCCAGGCTAGATGTTGATTCATCTAGAAGCATGATTGGCGGAGCACTAAGTAGGGTTCTCGCAATAGCTAGGCGTTGACGCTCACCACCGGAGAGCATGATGCCTTGCTCACCGACTTCAGCATCTAGGCCACGCTTATCTCTTTTGAGGACTGCAGTTAGGTTGACTTCAGCCAGCACTCTCTTCAGGTCTTTCTCTGATGCATCTGGTGAACCAATCAATAGGTTCTCTCGAATGCTTCCTGCAAGTACTGGAGCATCTTGCTCAACATAACCAATTTGCGCTCTAAGGTCAGATCTCAACATTGAGCCAACTGATTGACCATCAAGCAGAATGTCTCCACCGGTTGGTTCATAGAATCTCTCCATCAAACTGAAGATGGTTGACTTTCCAGCACCCGATGGCCCCACGATAGCAACGCGTGTGCCACGTTCAATCTTGAATGAGACACCCTTTAGAACTTCCTTAGGTTCACTCATGATTGGCTCAGCACCTTCAATAGGCTTGCCAGTTGAGTCAAGAGCAGCTTCCGCTCTTGCAGGGTAGTTGAACTTGACTTTCCTGAACTCAATCGCAGTTGAGTTCACTGCTTTGCGCTTAGTCACTTCAGCTCTCTCGGCATCGGTATCTTCAAGAGGCACATCCAAGATTTCCTGGATACGTGCAAGAGCTCCTAAAGCGGACTGGACTGAAGCGTAAGCGCTAAAGAACTGACCAACAGGTCTGATCATTAGGAACATGAGAAGAATAAAGGTGATGAGGTTTGCAACCTGAGTTTCACCGGTTGCAACTCGGTACCCACCTATGCCTAGAACAACAATGAACGCACCGTTGGCAGCTAAACCACCAATTGGTGTTACCCAGGCGTTGATCTTTGCAATCTTCACACCCTGCTCAAAAGCCTCTTGAGCATCTTTAGTGATTTGGTCTGATTCTCTGCCTTCGGCACGAGCTGCTCGGATAGTTCTGACGGCTGATAGGGCTCGTTCAACTGAAGCAGACATTCGGCCAACTCGTTCCTGAGCTCTGGTGGTTGCCGATCTAATCTTTCTAGAAGTTAGGCCAATTGCAGCCACTGCGACAGAAATCATAAGCAAGGTGATTACAAGAAGAAGCCAATCGATGATAGCCATGGCGATAACAGAGCCAAGGAATATAAGTGCACCACCTGCACCATCAACAAGACCTTGAGTAAGAGCTGCTCTTAGAAGAGTGGTGTCTGAACCAACTCTAGAAACTAGGTCTCCAGTTCTTCTTAGGTCATACTCGGCAATGGGCAATCTAAGTAGACGGGTTGCAAGACTGCTTCTGGCAGCAAGAACAACACCTTCACCTGCTCTAGCAAGAACCAAATACATAGCCCCGCTTAGTACAGCGCTGAGGAGAGTAATGACAAGCAGGGCAATAGCAAGAGATAAAACGTCCTTACCTTCTTGAACTGTGCTGATGATCTTTCCAACCACTAGAGGTTGTGCAAGGTTTACACCTGCTCCAATGATGCTGAAAATCACAGCCACCCATAGAAGACCCTTTTGAGCCTCCATGTATGGAAGTAGTTGGCTGAACTTAGCTTTTGGTCCAGTGTCCTTAGGACCAGGTCCTTGACGTCTGCCGGTCATGCTCATGCTTTACTCTTTCGTTTTGATTAGGGATGGGTCTCCCAATATTGCTTCGTTCAGTAGAAATCTTATTTCTTGAAGGGATAGCGCTTCGGTGTATGCAGTGTTTTTGTAGAACCTACTAAATTCCACAGACTTCAATGCAGGTAAGACTCTCTCATCGTGGAGCTTTAGAAACATAAGTGTGCTGTTGGGGACTCTTTCAAACTCAGTTCTTATAAGTCCGCAACTGTAGCCAAATACTGTGACTGCAACATCGGCCTCTTCAGGACCTACCTTTGAGACTAGTCCTAGATCTTGAACCTTGATTAGATCTCTCTGAGCATCTTTTCTTTGCCAAAGTTGAAAGCAGGTGCGAAGGCTGGATTTCTGCCAAACCATTTCGCCTAAGTCATCAACATAGTCAATGCTCAAATCTTGGTCATGTACCAAATGAAAGTTTCTATCGAGTCTGTTGATTACAGACCACTTGCGCCAACTCCTAGGAACTATGAAGGCGATGTAGTCGCTATGCTTGGCAGCCTTATTAAAGAAGGGGATACTCAAGGAGTTGTTTCTACCAAATGGGGGATTAGAGATCGTGATAGCACCGTTGATGCCATCTAGATCAGCTTCTAGGAAGTCTCCTAGTTTCACACCCTCTGCTTTAGGTTCGATGTCGAAGCTCAGAACTTAGGTGGCACCTAGTTCTTTGGCCGCTTTGATAAATGCTCCTGTGCCTCCAGCTGGTTCAATGACCAGCTTGCCTTTTAGACCAACAACTAGAGGTTCAATCTGCTTGGTTAGTTTTAGAGCTAGATCGATAGGGGTATAAAACTGCTCTTTACCGGTCACCCTGCGATTGCCAGGACGTGCCTTGTCAGATTGAGCAGGGGTCATAATCTCAAGGATATCACTGCCAATCATTAGACTTACAAAGTTGAGCATCTGATTATTTCAAAGAAGAAAGACAGTAATTTTGGCTAAGAAAAGCACTAGTCCAGAGGCAATGATTGTTGCCAAAGGGCTCACAAAGGTTTACGGGGACTTCAAAGCAGTTGATGGCATCGACTTCACAGTCTCTAGGGGAGAGTCCTTTGGACTACTAGGACCTAATGGTGCCGGTAAATCAACCACCATGAAGATGATTGCTGCTACCAGCCAAAGAAGCGGTGGCGAGCTACTTATCTTGGGCAAGGATCCAAATGATCAGGGCCCAGAGATTAGAGCTCACCTAGGTGTGGTTCCTCAGCAAGACAACCTAGACCGTGAACTAAAGGTCTGGGAAAACCTAATGATTTATGGACGCTACTTTGGTCTTAGCCGCAAGTGGTTGAAAGTAAAGATTGAAGAGCTTCTAGATTTCGCTCAACTTGCTGACAAGAGAAACAACAAGACTGAAGAGCTCTCTGGCGGTATGAAGAGAAGACTCACTATCGCTAGAGGATTGGTGAATGAGCCAGAAATCTTGATGCTCGATGAACCAACCACAGGTCTTGACCCTCAGGCAAGACACATTCTTTGGGACAGATTGTTCAGACTAAAAGAACAAGGTGTGACCCTGGTCATTACTACTCACTACATGGATGAAGCAGAGCAACTCTGTGACCGTTTGATGGTTATGGATAAGGGCAAGATTATGGCTGAAGGGTCTCCTGCTGAACTAATCAAGAAGTATTCATCTAAAGAGGTACTTGAAGTTCGTTTTGGAAGTGCAAACAACGCTCAGGTTGCAAAAGACCTAAAAGGTATTGGTGAGCGTCTTGAAATTCTTCCTGACCGAATTCTGGTTTATGCCGAGAACGGTGAGAAGTGTTTAGAGCAGATCATCAAGAAGGGATTACATCCAGTTACTTCTTTGGTTAGAAGATCTTCTCTTGAAGATGTGTTCCTTCGTCTAACCGGTAGGACTCTGGTCGACTAATGGCAATGGATGTTGAATCTAAAGTTGCAATGACTTGGACAGGAGCAGCCATTCTGGTTGATCCTAAGATCAGCATGAAGCGCGGAGCTTTGTATATTGCTGAAAACAGGTTGTTGAACATGTTGAAGTGGTGGAAATCCATCATTGCTTTTGGTTTAGGAAACCCAACTCTCTATTTACTTTCAGTTGGTATCGGTGTTGGTTCACTCGTTGACTCTTCTCTAGGGCCTAATGCTATTGATGGGGTTAGCTACCTGACCTTCCTTGCTCCTGCTCTCTTAGCAACAGCTGGTATTCAAGGGGCTATGGATGAGGTTACTTGGCCAACCCTTGAAGGTTTTGTTTGGGATAGAACATTCTTCTCAATGAACTCAACT
>CALFOB010000210.1 GCA_937919125.1 uncultured Micrococcales bacterium
GATCTACACAGGCGAAGACACTCTTTCCCTACACGACGCTCTTCCGATCTTGCCTAGACGAATACCCAACTAATCTCTAATACTCTGTTCTTTATGAGCAGTGAACCAACCCAGATAAAGACAGTACTTAGTGCCCGTAATGGCAATCTAGCTACTTTCGCAACGAGTGGATTTCTCTTTGCTGCATGGCTGTCCCGACTTCCAGATGTAAAGCAATTACTCAACATTGGAACAGGCACTTTGAGTTTCCTACTCTTAGCTTTGGCTTGTGGATCTCTTGTTGGTCTTCCTATCACTGGAAGAGTTGCTGAGCGTTTTGGAACTAAGAACACAGTTCGATTCGGTGCTTTAGCTGGAATAGCTGGATTACTTGTTGCTTGCTTCTCAATTAGTTTTAGCCAAGATCTTGTAATTCCTATCACTGCAATGGTCTTTGTTGGATTTGGTATTGGAATGTGGGATGTTGCCCAGAACCTTGAGGGCACAATTGTCGAACAGAAACTTGGTAAGGCAATCATGCCTTGGTTCCATGCCGCATTTAGTGGGGGAACAGTCCTAGGTGCCCTTGTTGGTTCCCAGGCAACAAGACTTCAGATACCACTTGCTATTCACCTAAGCGTGGTCGCAGCTTTAACTGTTTTGGTTTTGATTTGGGGAACCAACAAGTTCATCGCTGATGAAGTAATTAGCAATAAAGAAGACAGCCAAAACAAAGAAATCAAACAGAAGTCTGCTTGGAGAGAACCTAGGACATTACTTATTGGTGTGATGGTGTTAGCTGCGGCTTTCACTGAAGGAACAGCTAACGACTGGATTGCTGTTTCATTTGTTGAAGGACACGGAACCACAGCTACCCAAGGAGTGTTTGGTCTTTCAGCATTTCTTGTGTTTATGACTTTAGGTCGAGTACTAGGAAGCATGGCGCTAGACAGATTCGGTCGAGTTCTAGTACTCAGAGTTCTTTTTGCTGCAGCCCTCATAGGTAGCTTGCTATTTGTATTTGGGGGACCGGTAGGCGCTTACTTCGGAGCAGCTATCTGGGGATTGGGTTCAAGTCTTGGTTTCCCTGTAGGGATGTCGGCAGCCTCTGATGATCCAAAAAGAGCCGCAGCAAGAATCAGTGTTGTTTCAACGATCGGTTATTGTGCATTCCTTGCAGGTCCGCCTGTAGTTGGTTTCTTAGGCGAAGCAGTAGGAATACTTATGGCTTTGCTAGCGGTAGGTGTGATGAGTGCTCTTGCGTTCGTACTGGTGCCTGCCGCTAAGCCTCTTAAGCAGTAACCTACTTTTTTTCGAAAAGACTATGCATCTTAGGAGAACCTGTTATCACCTTAGCTTCTCCGTTGGGGGAGCTGTAAGAGCGCTTAGTTGCGGCAAGAACAAAATTCCGCCTCAGAACTGGTTCATGGATTGCATCGAGGTATTTCCAGGTGACATGCTGTTGGAGAAATCTAATAAAGAGAGAACCTAAGCGAGCGAACCATCTTGCTGGCCTAGAAAAAGCCCTGATCTCAAACACAACGGTGCCATCTGGTTTGAGCTCCACTATGAAGCTCTCTTCTCCGCTTTCAGGATGGCCTCCAACAGTTCCATAGGCGAAGCCCTTGCGGCTTGGCTCATCAATTACATAGACAACTCTGCAAGGAGCCGCGGTGCGAAAAAGACCAAAGTGCAAGCCGAGATAGTTCTCTTGATTGGCCTGCACAGGATGTCTGTGAGCAACACGAAATCCTGCTCCGCTTTGAATGCCCCAAGTTAAAACAGTCTTTGAACACTCATCGAAAAGAACTTGTCCATAACCTACTCTTCTACTGGCAAAGAGATACTCGTAGCCTGGAGGTAGGTCTCTTGCTGTTGCACCGAGTTCTGCATAGTTAAAGAAATTGCTGCCTCTAATACCTGAAACAACTTTAGGCGCGGACTTTTTCCTAATCATGAGGAACTTTTCTGGGTCGGACAAAAGACTCCACATCCTACTGCTCTTGCTTCTAAGGCTAACTTTTGGTCTGTTGTAGCAACCGATCCATTTACCTTCATGGCTTGATTAAGAACAGCAATATCAGGCATCCTGAGTGAAGTCTTGGCTCTAAGCTCTGCCATTCGAAACGAATCATTTGACTCGATTGGAGTTATTTCAAGCCCTAGGGAGCTCAAAACCTTTTGAAACTTTTTAAGTTGACCTGCACGAGCGGGATGAACCATCACTTCTGCTTGAGTTAGAGAGCTCATTTGCAAGTCGAAACTTGCAGTGTCCCTAAACATTTCCATTGCCCAGTTGTGGTGGGCATCTTGACTCGATACAAGTGCAATCAGAGCACTCGCATCAAGCACTACTACTCCGGCCAATCTTCTGCCAATTCTTCTTTCCAATTGGTTGGCCAAACACCATCCATAGAGCCTGCTATTTTCTTGACTGAGGTCAAACGATCTTGTGCTCTGCTGGTTTCGTCCAAACTGATGGCTTGAAGCCCTGCTTCTATAATTTTTCGCAAAAGTAAAGTTCGGTGCTCCGCGAGCTCGGGCCATTGTTTGGCTGCTTGACTAAGACCGTGGCTAATCTGATCAGTCTCGGTAATCATGTGACGCGCTCTAGCGGTAGGCATAGACAAAGTGTAGCACTATTCAAATAAGTGCAACACCTTATCGTTAATTCACTTTGGGTCTAGGTTCTCCCACATGCTCTGTATCTCAGGTGCTTTTGGCGCTTTCTCTCCATAGATTGTTTTGTAAACTCTACGTCCGGATAGATAGTGAGCCAGTTGGATCATTGCAGCTTTTAGTTCTTTGCCCTTTAGATATTTTTGATACAGCCTTGCAGCTTGCTTAGCCCATGGATCTCCGTGGTATCCACTTGATAAAGCATGTCCAACTTCATGCAGCATGGTTTCCTTGTCGAAGTGGCATAGGAACATAGCCTTGATTTCGTGATCCCACCAACCCATGGCATGAGGAACATTACCTTTATGGCCGAAGTGTGAATGGACTCTAACCCAATTGATCTTTAGTTTTTCATTTCGGGCAACTTCATTCAAGAGAAGTAGTACTGGCTTCCAGTATTTCCAAGCTCTAGCATCAAAGTTTTGACCGGGTCTTATTTCAAAATCTAATTCACTCGCCCATACCGGAATCAATCGATAGCGTCCAGCTATCTTGATCTCAATGAGTTTGTTGGGGTTAGCGGGCATAGTTCATTGTAGTAAAGAAGATAAATGATGAATGCTCCACGAGTGACAACCATGCAAGCAGCCTATTCAACGCTAAACTCATTTGCATTATGGCAAAAGTAATTAAAGAGCGCATGACAGCAGTGAGTGAAAACGGCTACGTTGTCTTTCTAATCGGTATGCGAATAAATAATGTGTTTGCGATACATCGCTGGCTTCCCGTTTTCTTAGCTATGGCAAAGATGCTGCCAGAACTATATAAGAACCCTCAGCTTGGCTTCAGGTCCCACCACATGTGGCTGTCAAGAACCCTGATCTTGGTTCAATATTGGGAAAGCGCTGAAAAACTGATTGCGTATTCAAAAGCAACCGATTCAGAGCATTTGCCTGCCTGGAAGGCTTTCAATAAAGCTGCAAGAAAGACTAATTCGGTGGGAATCTATCACGAGACCTACGTAGTCGATCCAGGCAAGAGTGAAAACATTTATGTAAACATGCCTAAGTTTGGCTTTGGCAAGGTGGGCGAATTAGTTCCAGCTCTCGGTAGCCGTAAATCTGCAGGTCAAAGACTAAGCGGAAAATAGAAGAAAGATTGTTTGCGTTTAATACTCGCAAGACAGCTTTTTCACTAAAACCACTTTTCGCTAGATCTTCGACCTACGTCCTGAGCTCTACCGGGGTGGGCCAGGTCTAACAGTCGTATCTTGGACAGTTAGACCTTTGAAACATTTAATAACCTTGTTCAGTTCTGCAGATTGCGCGTAATAGTGGTAGCCATCCTTTTCGGTTGTTCTGCCATTACATTCGTCAAGTTTGATGGTGGTGTCATGGGCAAGCGGGGCAAATACAGCGACTCCATCCATGGCGTAGCCAATAATTTTGGTTTCCGCGTCAGGGTCATCAATTTGTGATCCGTAAGTTGCGCCTTGGCAATCTGTATATGCGTGAAGGTGGTAGCCCTCAATTGGATTAAAGTGACCTCCACAATCGTCGAATGCCGCGATGGTGTAAGCCCCAAGAATTGCATCAACTGGAGCTGAGCCTGAGATCACAAGACCGTTTAAGGTGACACCAAGATCAGCACCCTGAGTAGTTGTAGCGCTTGAGACACCTACCGGGTTCTTCGGAATTAGTGCAGTGATAGGGACTGCCTCGCCTGTGTTTGTCCATTCGTACTTACCCTCAACGCAGTGATACTTGTAGGCCTCTTCGACATCTGGTTTAGCCGCTCCTTGAAAAGCCTCCTTGCTGTCTGTCACATTGACTTTGCCATCTTCACGGTAAAGCTTCCATTTAGCATCACCGTAGATTGAGCTAAGGTCGAGAATGAACTTTCCGTCAACGTCGTAAATCTTGCTTCCATCTAGCCAGATAC
>CALFOB010000211.1 GCA_937919125.1 uncultured Micrococcales bacterium
TAGACAGAAGCAACAGAACATTCCTTTCTCTGTGCAGCGTTGAAGGTGGAATGGAAATTGAGCAGCTTGCTGAAGAGCGTCCAGATGCTCTAGCAAAGATTGCTATTGATGCTATTCAGGGAATCGACTTGGCTAAGGCTTTGGAGATTGCTAAAGCTGGTGGGTTCAGCGATGACATCGCTGCCAAGGTAGCTCCAGTATTTGTGAAGCTATACGACGTCTTCGTTAAAGAAGATGCAACCCTGGTTGAAGTAAACCCATTGATTCTAAGTAAAGATGGCGAAATCATCGCTCTTGACGGCAAGGTCACTCTAGATGACAACGCTGAGTTCCGTCACGAGAGAGAAACAATGGAACGCGATCAGCTTGACCCTCTAGAGGCTAAAGCTAAAGAAGCAGACCTGAACTACGTGAAGCTCGATGGCGAAGTTGGAATCATCGGTAACGGTGCAGGACTTGTTATGTCAACACTTGACGTTGTTGCTTACGCAGGCGAAAGACACGGTGGCGTGAAGCCAGCTAACTTCCTAGATATTGGTGGTGGAGCTTCTGCTGAAGTTATGGCTGCCGGTCTAGATGTAATTCTTGGTGACCCACAGGTGAAGAGCGTGTTTGTTAACGTCTTCGGTGGAATCACTGCTTGTGATGCTGTGGCTAATGGAATCGTTGGAGCGCTAGCTACTCTTGGTTCTTCTGCTACTAAACCTTTGGTTGTTCGCCTTGATGGTAACAACGTAATTGAAGGACGCAAGATTTTGGCTGATGCAAATCACCCACTAGTAACCGTTGTTGACACTATGGATGAAGCTGCTGACAAAGCCGCCGAACTCGCTAACCGCTAAAGAGAGATTTAAGTAATGTCTATTTTTCTAGATAAGAACAGCAAGATAATCGTTCAGGGTATGACCGGTTCTGAAGGTATGAAGCACACTCGCAGAATGCTAAAGGGCGGATCAAACATCGTTGGAGGTGTTAACCCTCGCAAAGCGGGAGAGTCCGTTGACGTTGATGGAACTTCATTGCCAGTGTTTGGATCAGTTGCGGATGCTATGGCTGCAACTGGAGCAAACGTATCTGTAATCTTCGTGCCACCAGCTTTTGCTAAGTCTGCTGTCATGGAAGCTATCGATGCAGCTATCGAACTAGCTGTTGTGATTACTGAAGGTATTCCAGTTCATGACTCAGCTAGCTTCTGGGCATACAGCGTCTCAAAGGGCAACAAGACCCGCATCATTGGCCCTAACTGCCCAGGTATCATCAGCCCAGGAAAATCTAACGCTGGTATTACTCCTTCAGACATCTCAGGCCCTGGTCCTATTGGCCTAGTGAGTAAGTCAGGCACATTGACTTACCAAATGATGTTTGAGCTTCGTGATATTGGTATCTCAACTGCTATCGGTATCGGTGGAGACCCAGTTATTGGAACTACACACATCGACGCCCTTGCTGCTTTCGAAGCAGATCCAGAAACTAAGGCAATCGTGCTTATCGGTGAAATTGGTGGTGACAGCGAAGAGAAAGCTGCTGCATACATCAAGGACAACGTAACAAAGCCAGTTGTTGCTTATGTTGCAGGATTTACTGCTCCTGAAGGTAAGACCATGGGTCACGCAGGAGCGATTGTTTCAGGATCTGCTGGAACTGCTCAGGCTAAAAAAGAAGCATTCGAAAAAGTCGGTGTGAAGGTAGGCAAGACTCCAAGCGAGACTGCAGCCCTAATGCGCGGTGTTATCGCAAGCCTATAGTTCATGCGTATAAAGGCATTTGCTAGAGGAGCACTTGGAGCAGCTTTTGTTGTTGCCATAGGTTTCTTTAGCGTGTTTGCCCTAAACATCACAACTTGGCTCATTGAGCAAACTCACGGTTCAACTTTTCAAACTGTTCTTCAAGATTCATCAAGAACGTGGTTGAGTTCTCACGGTGTTTCTATTTTCTTTGCCGAAGGAAAAGTTGCTGGGCTAAAAGTGCCTGCATTTGTTTATAACCTGCTTCCGCTTGGATTCTCTTTGCTTATTGGCTGGGGAATGTTTAGAGCTGGTAAGAAACTCAGCGGCGAAAAGCACCTAGGTTTCGGCTGGGCTGGAGCAATCCTCACTTACCTTTTGGTTTCTGTAATTGTGACAAGCGTTGCAATTACGAAGGCTATCTTCGTTATTCAGTGGCAAGGCGTGTTTATTCCAGTGGCCCTCTTCGCAGTCTTGATGTTTGTTGGTTCTGTAGCTGGGAATGCCATGCTCTATGAAGATTCAGAGCCTGGCGAACTTAGAGAGAGAATCAGAAACTTCTTTATTGGTCTAGCAGATAAGTTACCTTGGGCAGTGAAGCCTTTGATTGGTCCAGCACTTCGTGCTGGTACCGGTGTGGTGGCAGCGATGAGTGCTGTTAGTGCCATCATGATCTCGGTACTGCTTACTGTGAACTGGATTGAAATCATCAAGCTTTACCAATCTCTCCAGCTAACCTTCTTGGGAACCTTCACGGTAAGTACGGGTCAGCTGGCTTTGATGCCTAACCTCATTGCCTTTGGCAATGCCTGGCTAACTGGAGTTGGTTTCTCAGTTGGACAGGGTTCAACTGTTAGCCCACTAGTCACTGAGTTAGGACCACTTCCTGCCATTCCAATGCTTGCTTCCTTGCCTGTATCGAGTAGCAGTCTGGGAGTGCTTTTTATTCTTGTGCCATTGCTTGCAGCGTTCTTTGGGACCTTGCTTGTGAAGTCACACACCGCTGAACTTAGGTTCAATTACGCTTCAGCAACCACAGCTGCTATTTCCCTTGGTCTATCTATTGGTTTGGTAGCGGCAGTTCAAATGCTGGTTCTTGTTGGTTTGGCTAGCGGTTCTCTGGGACCTGGACGCATGAGCCTAGTTGGATCCAATCCTTGGGTGGTAGCTGGAGTGACCTTCTTCGAAGTGAGCATCGCCTCAATCCTGGCTGCATTCTTTAGTGCTCGGCCAGACGGGGCTGACACTGAACTGATCAAGAGGATCTCTGGCGGTAAAGTTAGAAAATGATATCTGTTGTTGTGCTCATCTCTGGCAGCGGATCAAACCTCCTCTCACTGCTGAAAAAGAGCGAAAACCCTCTTTACCCAGCAAAGATTGTTGCTGTTGGATCTGACAAGAATGCCCCAGGACTTGAGCATGCTGAGCTTTATGAAGTGGACACTTTTGTAGTGAGCCCTGACAGATTTGCTAGCAAAGAACTTTGGGCTGAAACACTTCTAGCCAACGTTCAACACCACCAACCTGACCTTGTGGTCCTTGCTGGATTCATGAAAGTATTGCCAGCCAACTTTGTATCAGCCCTAAAAGGCAAGCTAATCAACATTCATCCAAGTCTGCTTCCCGATTTCAAAGGTGCTCACGCTGTGAGAGATGCCCTACAAGCAGGAGCTACTAAGACTGGTGTAACAGTTCACTATGTTGACGAGGGTGTTGACACAGGCGAAATCATTGTTCAAAGCGAAGTTGCTATTGAGCCAAATGACACTGAAGCAGTTCTACACGAACGCATCAAGAAAGTTGAGCACGAACTTCTAGCAACAACAATTGAACAGATCGCGTACAAACAAATACCAGCAGCAAAACTCTAGAGTTAGGGAAAACCTTGGCAGCACAGAATGAATACACTCCAGCGGATTACCGTCATCGCGACCGTGTTGCAATTAGAAGAGCCCTTATCTCTGTAAGCGATAAGACCGGTCTTATCGAACTAGCCACAGCGCTATCTGAAGCAGGCGTATCGATTGTTTCTACAGGTTCAACAGCCAGTTCAATTAGAGCTGCTGGTATCGAAGTTACTGAGGTAGTTGAAGTAACTGGATTCGCTGAAGCACTTGATGGTCGCGTGAAGACTCTTCACCCAAAGATTCACGGTGGACTGCTAGCTGATCTTCGTCTAGTAAATCACGAAGAACAACTTCGTGATTTAGAGATTGAACCTTTTGAACTGGTGGTTGTGAACCTATATCCATTTGTGGCAACAGTAGCCAGCGGAGCCAAGGGCGATGCTGTTGTTGAACAGATTGACATTGGTGGACCAGCGATGGTTAGAGCAGCTGCTAAGAACTATGCCAACGTAGCAATTGTTGTTGATCCAGGTAAGTACGCAAACGTAATCACGGCTCTTGCCGAAGGTGGCACTCTACTTGCCGAAAGAAAAGAATTGGCAGCTCTTGCCTTTGCTCACACATCTAGATATGACAGCGCTGTTGCCAGCTGGTTTGCTGATGAAGTTGAGACGGCAGCTCTTTCAAATCAGCCTAAGGTGACAGAACTTAAGAACCCTGGTTTCCCTCAGCATATCCAACTAGATGCTGAACTTCTAAGTGTTCTTAGATACGGTGAGAACTCCCATCAGGCAGCTTCTATCTATAGAAACACTAGCCCTGAGGCTGTTTCAGGTATTGCTCAAGCCAAGCTACACAACGGCAAAGAGATGTCTTACAACAACTACGTAGATGCTGATGCTGCAGTTAGAACTGCCTATGACTTTGATGAACCAGCGGTAGCAATCATCAAGCACGCTAACCCTTGCGGTATTGCTGTTGCACCTAAAGATGCAACTGACCCTATTGCTGCGGCTCACTCAGCTGCCTTCCTATGTGACTCAGTGAGTGCATATGGAGGAGTGGTTGCAGCCAACAGGACAGTAACCATGGGTATGGCACTGAACCTGATTGATATTTTCACTGAGGTATTAATTGCTCCTGGCTATGAACTAGAAGCATTGAGATTACTTATTGAACGTAAGAAGAACTTGAGAATTCTTGAACTACCTAAGAACTACAGTCGTGAGTCTCATGAGATTAGACATATCTCAGGTGGTTTCTTAGTTCAAGAAACTGACTCTTTCCTTAACTTCTCAACCAATAACTGGAAGCTCGTCAGTGGAGCTAAGCCAGATGAGAAGACAATGGATGATCTAATCTTCGCCTGGCGTGCAGTTCGTGCTGTGAAGTCAAATGGAATTCTTCTAGCTAAAGAAGGTTCATCTATCGGAATTGGTATGGGGCAGGTCAACAGAGTTGACTCATGCAAGCTAGCTGTTAGTAGAGGCGATCTTCGTGTGCAGGGATCTGTTGCTGCAAGCGATGCATTCTTCCCATTCGCTGATGGATTACAGATTCTGATTGACGCAGGAGTTAAAGCTGTTGTTCAACCAGGTGGATCAGTTAGAGATGAAGAGATTATTGCTGCAGCTAAGGAAGCTAAGCTCACCATGTTCTTCACAGGTGAGCGTCACTTCTATCACTAGAGGTTAGAGATATCTGCTTGCTTTGCTCTAACAGCTTCAGCAGCAACCTTAAGTGCTTCAAGCTCTTCAGCATCAAGTGGTGTTTCAACAATCTGCTTGATTCCACCCTTACCTAGTTTTGCTTCAACACCTAGGTAAACACCTGAGATACCAAACTCACCATCAACCCATGCACAAACAGGGAATACTAATCCGCTGTCTTCGTGCACAGCCTTAGCCATACGAGCAACTGCAGCACTTGGTGCGTAGTAAGCAGAACCGGTCTTTAGTAGGGCAACAATCTCTGCTCCACCGTTACGAGTCTTATCAACTAGTTCAGCAACCTTGTCAGCACCGAGAACTTCGATGATTGACTTGCCGTTGACTGTTGAAACTGAAGGAACTGGAACCATGGTTTCACCGTGTGAACCGAGGGTAAGTGTCTTCACATCTCCGATGTTTGCTCCAGTAGCTTCTGCTACGAAGTTAGTGAAACGAGCGGTGTCTAGAATTCCAGCCTGACCGATAACTCTTTCTTTAGGGAAGCCAGAAGCTTTTTGAGCTAGGGCGGTCATCTCGTCTAGTGGGTTAGAAACTACCAGAATTACAGCGGTTGGAGCGTACTTAGCAATGTTCTTAGCTACGCCTCCAACGATGCCTGCGTTGACCTCTAGAAGATCCATGCGGCTCATTCCTGGCTTACGAGGAAGACCTGCTGTGATGATGACAATGTCGCTGTCTGCGATGGCCTCATAGCCTGTTCCATCAGCCTGGGTGCTGGATCCCACAACCTTGGTCTCAAAGCCCTCAATAGAGCGAGACTGGTTGATGTCTAGGGCAATACCTTCTGGCTTACCCTCAAGGATGTCGGTTAGGACAACGGTGTCGAAGATGTCGTATTCAGCTAAACGCTGGGCTGTGGTGGTTCCGTAGAAACCTGAACCAATTACTGAGACTTTACCGTGGCGGGCCATGATGCATTTACTCCTTGTGGGATGAATGAGTGTGTTGAGAAGGTATATTTCAATGTATAGCCTACAACTTCTAGATAGACTGAAAGGCTTTGGTAAGGCTCTAACTTACCCCCTGGTGAAAGCCCACTTACAGATTTAGGTACATTTTTGGAAACGAAGAAACTCGGTACTGTTCGGACCTTGCTCCGAATTTTCCCTTACGCCAAGAAGGCGTTGCCAAGGGTAGTTCTGGGTACCCTCGCAGCCATCGGCGGCCATATGTTTGCCTTGGCAATTCCTGGCTACCTGAGAAGTCTTTTTGACACACTGGAAAGCAACACCAATTTTGAGACTCTACTCTTTGCTGTTTTTGCTGTGCTGGGCATGGGTCTTCTAGAAGCTGTAATGGTTCTACTTCGCAGATGGTTGGTACTTACCCCTGGCACACATGTTGAAGCAGGGCTGAGAAGAACTCTTTACGCAAAACTTCAAGATCTAGAGGTTGCTTTCCACGACAAGTGGCCAAGCGGACAGCTGCTATCTCGTGCATCAAGTGACCTAAGCATGATTAGACGTTGGTTATCATTCGGTCTAGTTCTATTGGTGGCTAACCTTTTCACCATCGTTGTTGGTTTCACATTGCTGTTCTCATACAACTGGATTCTTGCGACAGTGTTCTTTGTGATCATGTCTCCGCTATGGGTTCTAGGTTTCAGATTTGAAAAGGAATACCACGTAACTGCTCGTATGAGCCAAGACCAAGCAGGAGACCTTGCTACCTCGGTTGAGGAAAGTGTTCACGGTATTCGTGTTATCAAGGCTTTTGGTCGTGGATCATTTATGACTGAGAAGTTTGCCAAGGATGCTCTAAAGCTAAGATCGGAAGAGCGTCGT
>CALFOB010000212.1 GCA_937919125.1 uncultured Micrococcales bacterium
CAGAACGCAGACTGTATCTAGCCAACGAAGTTGAGTTCAAGAGAATTGACACAGCAACTGATTTCTACTTTGAACTAGTCATGAGCGATGTTTGGGTCTGGGACATCTATCGAACAGACCGTTTCGTGAAGAGCGTAAGAGTTCTGACTTTCAAAGATGTCAATATTGAAGAGCTAACAGGCAAGGCATTCGATCTTCCTAAAGAACTAACAGTCGGCGAATAGCCAACACTTCTCCACAGCATCTAGATTCTCAAACTCAAAAAGAAAAATTTCCCCCACACTCATCATGTGATTGATGAAAAATTAAAAGCAGCTGCAACTTGGAGTTTGTTATGTGAACCGGGGGATTCCATGGCTGGCATGCTCAGAAGAGTTATCGGCGTTGAAGAATCCCTATACGAAATCAGAAGAGCTAAGTCGGCTAAAGACTTAATTCCACTTCTTCCTAACGACACATTCAGAGCACCTCAGTTCATATCCACACTTGAAGACACACTTGAGTGCTGGAAGCGAAGATTGGCAGTAGTGAATGTTGATAAAGCAATAGAAACTCTTTCAACACTCAGTGGGACACTGCTTTCAGCAGAATCACCTCTATGGCCTAAGGGTTTATCTGATCTAGGGGATTCAGCACCTGCTGTGCTCTGGGTGTTGGGACAAACAAGCGCATTACAGAATCAAAAGACTCTTTCGATTGTTGGGTCAAGAATTGCCAGCGGCTACGGGCTGGAAATTACCAGAGATTTAGTAAAGACAGCCGTAGCGAGAGACTTTGTAATTGTGTCAGGAGGAGCGCTTGGAATAGATGCCAGCGCTCACATGAATGCTTTGTCGTTTGCTGGCAAAACTATTGCAATAATGGCCGGGGGACTAGACCGGCTTTATCCGGCCAAGAATCTAGATCTGTTTCATGAGATTCAACAAGCTGGTGCAGTTATTTCAGAAATGCCTCCAGGTACTGCTCCCGCCAGGTGGAGATTCTTGCAACGAAACAGATTGATTGCAGCAATTGGTCAAGCAACGGTTGTGGTTGAAGCTGGCTTCAGGTCGGGTTCCATAAATACAGCAGGACATGCAAACGAACTGGACAAACCTGTTGGTGCTATCCCTGGTCCAATCAACTCAACTAGATCGGCTGGCTGTCATCGCCTAATCAAAGAAAGAAGAGCAGAACTCGTCAGCACACCCGCGGATTTAGAGGAACTACTTGGGCTTATGGCTAAAGCAATTCCTAATGAATTGCAACTAAGCGGACTTCAAACTCGGGCACTAGATAGTTTTGGTTCCTTTGAACAGGGGCTTGAAAGAGTTGCTCAGATATCTGGAATGACTCTCAATGAGGCTGGTCTTGCTCTTGATTCTCTTTCCAAACTGGGTTTGGTTCTTCAGACATCCAACGGATGGGTTAAAACTTCAAATACGCTTTGAAGTATGCAGAGTGAAATAGCACTTCAAGGGCATCGGTTCGCTGACAACCTTGACGCTGCTCGCGGCTACTCAGCAAACACTGTGAAGAGTTATCTAAGCGACGTTCTTGACCTGGCTGGATATCTTGAGAGTAAAGAAGTAACCCAGGTTAAAGACATTGATCTGGAACTTCTTAGAGATTGGCTATGGGAAGTTAGCCAACGACAATCTGCAAAGAGCACACTTGCCAGAAAGAGTGCAGCGATTAGATCATTCACTGCTTGGTTAGCTGCAGAAGATTTAGTTGTAGCTGACCCTGGTCAAAGACTTAAGTCCCCAAAAGCAGATAGACACCTCCCTAAAGTTGTTGCTAAAGAATCTTTGGATGATGTCTTTGCTCATCTCAAAGCATTAGCCAGTGAAGGCGATGCATCTGCAGTTAGAGATCTTTTAGTTTTTGAGTTACTTTATGCAACTGGTTGCCGTGTTAGTGAACTCTGCGGCCTAAATCTAGTTTCAGTTGACCTAGGTAGAAACATTCTTAGGGTTATTGGTAAGGGGTCAAAGGAAAGAGTCGTTCCATTCGGTTTACCTGCTCGCGATGCCCTAGACAGATGGCTAGAGGTTAGAGGTCTACTCAACCCAGCACCTGGCGAGCAAGCACTGCTTCTTAACACCAGAGGCAGGAGACTTGGCGTTAGATCTGTTTATCAATTGGTAGCAAGTCTTTTGGTGAATACATCAACAGGTGTTGCAGGTCCTCACACTCTAAGACACACAGCAGCGACTCATCTACTAGATGGAGGAGCCGATCTTCGAGCCGTTCAAGAGCTTCTTGGACATGCAAGTCTTGGAACTACTCAGATTTACACTCACGTATCGGTTGACAG
>CALFOB010000213.1 GCA_937919125.1 uncultured Micrococcales bacterium
TTTTAGGAAACAAGCTAAAGGCACTAGCACTTGGCGATTGTGTTCTTAGAGCAAGCTCTCCTGCAACTTCGGGCTATAAAGCCGCTGTACCCATCGATCGATTACTTTCTATTGCAACTCCAACCACACCTGTTTCAAGAGTCTTGCTTTGGTCTGATGAATTCAACGGTGCGGCAGGAAGTGCACCTGATGCCACTAAGTGGACTGCTGACCTGACAGATGGTTGTGGAGCTCCATATAACAACTGTGGTTGGGGTAATACCGAGAGACAGTATTACTTAGCTTCAAAGAACACTCACGATGGTTCTTCTCAAGGAAATCTAACTATCTCTGCAACGAGACAAACCAACTCAACTAACTACAACTGCTACTTCGGAAAATGTGAATGGTTGAGCGGAAAGATAACTACCTACAACAAGGTTGGTTTCACCTACGGATATCTAGAGGCAAGAATGAAGCTTTCTCCAGGTCAAGGTTCATGGCCAGCATTCTGGATGTTGGGTAACAACATTGCCACTGTTCCATGGCCTGCTTGTGGAGAGCTAGACATCATGGAATTCAAGGGAACTTATCCATCAGTTACCTACGGAACCGCTCACTACGCAAACAATGGTGGCGGACATTCCTATAAGGGTTCAACTAAAGATGTTGGCGTAGATCTATCTCTTGACTATCACCGTTACGGAATGATGTGGAAACCAGACGAAGTATCTTTCTACTTCAATGATGCTTTGGTTTACTCACTTCAGAAATCTGAAACTGGTCTAACTCGTTGGCCATTCGGTCCCAACGCTCAAGGTGTTGATCCAAGTTTCTATGCAATCTTCAACTTAGCTATGGGCGGTCACTTCGGTGGAGCTATTGACCCTACACTAAATTCTTCATCTCTAAACGTTGACTGGGTGCGTTATTACTCAGTTGACGGACTTGGAAAGGTAAACCCTAGATAAAAAGCTTGTGCGAGCAAACCAATAAGGAAAGGCAACAAATGAACAAGACAGTAAGAAGAGCACTTACCGGTGCTAGCACTGCAATAGCCCTGCTATGCACAATTGCGATTCAACCGGCCCAGGCTGCCTACACACCACCTGTTGCAGGTACAAGCGTTATGCGAATGACTGCACCGCTTCCAGGACCTACAAACAGCGTGGACCTAACCTCAGATGCAAAAGGCAAATGGGATGGGTCTTATGGCAAGGGTCTAAATGCTCGAGTTATGTACGCAGATGTTAGGAGCAACGTAGTACTTACTTTCAAGTACACCAATGCTGCTGGTGCTCCTTACACAAACAGAACCGTTTACTTGATTGTGAACAAGAAGTTCTCATGTTCAAAGACAACTTTCTCAACTAC
>CALFOB010000214.1 GCA_937919125.1 uncultured Micrococcales bacterium
GATGACTTTCCGTCCATGCACTATTTGTTCCTGATAGGGAATCAAGTGGTAGCGATTGCCTCGTTCCATGGATTTGGCGAAAACCTGAATGACGTGCAGGTTGTGTTGGCTGTGTTTGGGCAGCACCAAGGCAAGGGAATTGGAAAAGCCGTAGCGAAGACCATGAAGAAAATTGCTTTTGAGGTGTGGGGTTTCAGATCGCTATGGTGGATTGTGGATGCAACAAATAGACCTTCCATGAAGCTTGCTCAGGAAATTGGCTGTTATAGAGATTCAACTTTTGAAGAGTCAGTCAAGCATGGCGAAAGCGGAAGTGGACTTTGGCACAGATTTGTGGTTGATCGTGACCCATCCCTTGCTCCAGGAATTTTGCAAGGTGCATCTATGGAGTATTGGTCTGAACCTAAGACAGCAGGTCTTCTGAGGGCAGTAATTGACTCAAGAGCTAGTTAGCCTTTAGCAACGTTGAACAAACACATTTGGCGAACATCCCTCTGAATACCAAGCCACAAGCCGCTCAGGACTTAGGTTTGTTTCAGGGGGATTTTCCCTATTTCTTCATGGAGGCTGTGTTTTGAGCAAAAGGGACTATTCATCTTGGACAAAAGATGAATTGTTGGCTGAACTCCAACACAACCTATCCAAGAAGAAGTTTGGTCTTGTTTGGGAAGATCAGCCTGAAGATGAATCTTCGTCCCTAGCCAGTCAGATACCTACAGCCAAGGAAATAGCGTCTAAAAAGGTTCTTGCTTCACCTGACTCAAAGACCAATCTTTTGATTGAGGGGGACAACCTCCACAGCTTGTCGTTGCTGAACTACACGCATAACGAACGAATAGACGCAATCTACATTGATCCGCCATACAACACAGGCGAAAAAGACTTCAACTACAACGATCAATTCATCAGAAAAGACGATACTTACAGGCACAGTAAGTGGCTGAGTTTCATCAACAGGAGGCTAGTTCTCGCTAGAAATCTTCTTGCTCCTGACGGAGTGATTTTTGTCAGTATTGGAAATGATGAAGTCCATCGCCTGAGATTGGTGATGGAGGAACTGTTTGGTGAATCGAACTACCTTGCAACCATCACTAGAGTGCAGAAGGCAGGAAGTGATCAAGGAACACATTTTGCTCCTTCAGTTGACTACGTTTTGGTTTTTGCCAAAAACAAGGAATTGTTGAGTCCATTCTCCCAAACTGTCACGGAGGAGTATGAAGCAGGTTTCAAGCTTGTAGACCAAGAGTCAGGTGTTAGATACAAAGAAAAGGGTCTTTTCCAAGCTTCACTTGACCCTATGCGTGGCTGTGTCAATCAGAGATACTACATAGAAGCACCTGATGGCTCACTATGTATACCGCCAGGAAATGTATTCCCTTCTGAAGCAGAGGATGGGGCAAAAACTCCACCTCAAAGCAAGCAAGACAAAGTCTGGCGATGGAGCAGGGACAGATACCTTCAAGAGAAGCCAAATCTCATCTTCAAGAAAACAAAGACCACGCCGCTAGTTGACCAATTCGGTAACCAATCTGAATGGAATGTCTACACAAAGCAATTCTTGAATTCAGAAAAAGGTGCTTTGCCTAGAGATTTCATGGATAAGTATGACAACTCCCAAGGAACAATAGCTGTGAAGCAGCTTGGTCTAGAGTTCTCATTTGCAAAGCCAGTTTGGATGATTGCTGATCTCTTAGCGATGACCAACAAAACAAATGCTCTTGTTCTAGATTTCTTTGCAGGTTCTGGAACAACAGGGCAAGCAGTATTGCAACTCAATCGCCTAGACGGTGGTAATCGTTCTTTCATTCTTTGCACTAATAACGAAGGCAACATCGCTGAAGAAATTTGCCATCCAAGAATTGAGCGAGTAATAACTGGCTACAAGGCAGAAAAGTATGACGAATTCATAGGAATTCCAGCAAACCTTAGATACTTCAAAATTGGGTCTG
>CALFOB010000215.1 GCA_937919125.1 uncultured Micrococcales bacterium
GTCTAGACGGATCAGGGCTTGTTCCACAGTGTTGTACATGGGATCAGCATAAATGATCATTTCCCATTTGGGCTTGGACGTTGCCAAGCCGTGATCATCTAGCTAAGGGCAGCTACTTCCTCCAAAGTAGGCGGCTCACAACCAGCTCTTTCACAAGCAATGCTTGCTGCTACTCCTGCGATTCTTACGTATTCTGCTAGATCTTGGTTTGAGAGAGTCTTTAGTTTCTCTAATGCGTTTTCACCTAGGTAGTTGTTGTCCTCTAGTTGACCTAGGAGGTTGGCTACGAATGTGTCACCAGCTCCCACTGTGTCTACTACCTGAATCTTTCTAGCTGGAACATCTATGGTTTCTGTTCCTCTATAGATTCTTGTTCCTTTGGATCCTCTGGTTAGCAGAACAATCTTGTCTGTGTTGCCAATCCAGTTGTTGATGGTTTCGGTTAGGTCTGATTCTGGTTTAAGGTCATAAAGCCATTCAATGTCTTCATCGCTGGCTTTGATGATGTGTGAGAAAGAGTTGACTCTTTCAACTCTTTCTCTCTCTTTGTTTCTATCAAAGCCAAGAGCTGCTCTGATGTTGATGTCGTGAGAGATTGTTAGATCATCTCTTAAGTCTTTAGCCCAGGCTTCAATGATTAGGTTGCCAGGCTCCATAGCCATGGTTAGACAGCCAAAAGAAATTGCTTTGGCATTCAGGCTCTTCACTGTTTCTTTGGTTGGTAGTTCTTGCTTAGTCCAACCCCAGTCAGCTGTTCCATTTGTATAGAAGTTATAGGTAGGGGAGCCTTGGGCATTAACGCTGATAACAGCAAGTGTTGTAGGTTCATTTGTGTTGATGATGTAGTCCATATTTACGTTGTTTGAGCCAAGTCTGTCTTTGATCAAGATGCCAAAACGGTCTGAAGAGATTCTGGCTAGGAACTGGTGATCTGTGCCTCTTCTAGCTAAAGCTAGGGCTACGTTAGCGTTGGCTCCACCAACAACAGCTTGGAACTGACCTTTAGTCTCTCTGGACTCAATGAGGTCAATTAGGGCTTCACCAATAACTAGAATCATGCTTCAAGTTTAGGGTTCGTGGGTAGGCTAAAAGTATGAATAAA
The DNA here is from genome assembly GCA_937919125.1 of uncultured Micrococcales bacterium. Lineage (GTDB taxonomy): Bacteria > Actinomycetota > Actinomycetes > Actinomycetales > Microbacteriaceae > Rhodoluna. The sequence goes on from CALFOB010000215.1 coordinate 1,103, forward strand.
ACACTAAAGACAGCAATTGCCTTCGTAATCGTAGGTATCGACATCGCTTGGCTAGGAATGGTTCTGGCTAACTTCGCGGGACTTTACGAAGCTCCTGAATACAACGAATTTGGAAGAATCATTAGCGGCAGTGATGCATTGACTAAAGCCAGCACCTACATCTTCCTTATTGCCCTTGCTGGCTTTGCTCTATTCTCAGGGCTTGCCTACCGTATGGCAGACCACCAGGTTGTGAAGAAGGTCAAGGGATCTCTACCTGTCTTTAGGTTCGCAAGCGTAGCTGTAATTGTCGCTCTTGTTTCTTTAGCAATATTCGCTATCTCAGCGTTCTTTGCTTCATTCAATGTTTATGGTCCAACCAAGGGTATTGGTGACCAGCTACTAGGTGTTTACCTTCCTATTGTCTTGGCTGCTGCTATCTGTGTTGTTCTGTTGCTAAGTGCAACTGTCTATAGAAAATCTGAAGCAAAGGTTGAGGTTGTTTCTAAGGAGCAGAAGAAGGCTAAGCGTGAAGCTGCTCTAGCTTTCGTTTACCCAATTGTTGGAACAACAATTGCTTTGATTATTGGTCTTGCTGTTTACTCATTGGAACGTCAGAATCCTCAGGTTTGGATCTGGGTTCTTATTCTTGCTATCGTCGGTGGCTCTATTGCTATGGGAACTATCTATGCTGCAAGAACTAAGACCAGTGCTCCAAAGGCTAGAGCAGCTGCTCCTAAGAAGACAGGCTCAGCTGCATTGAACTTGAACTTTGTTCTAGTAGTCGTCTTCGTAGTTGTTGTGACTCTAATGTCTTTCACCTTTGGAATCTCTGCTGTTCAAGAACTCAAGATCGGAAGAGCACACG
>CALFOB010000216.1 GCA_937919125.1 uncultured Micrococcales bacterium
CGGAGGTGAAACTAACTTCGTAACAACCACCCCAACAGTTTGTGAGGTTGTCAAAGTTAATGCTGATAGCTATCTAAAGGCAATTGCTGAAGGTGATTGCACAGTTATTGCGCGTAGCCCTGGAAATGCACAATACAAAGCTGCACCTGATGTAACAAGAAACGTATCTGTTTCTGTGCCTATGGGATCACTTGAAAAGACTTTGCTTTGGTCAGAAGAATTTGATGGTGCTGCTGGAGCTGGCCCATCAGCTGACAACTGGGTAATTGAAACAGGAGATGGCTGTAATGCTGCTCCTGGTTGTGGTTGGGGTAACCAAGAGTCCCAGGCATATGCTGCCTGTGCATTGAAGCAAGACGGCAACGGAATCATGACTATCACTGCTTCAACAAAGGCTGCTGAGCCTACTTGCACACTAAACAAGAACTGGACAAGCGGTAAGTTCACAACCCAAGGCAAACAGCACTTCGGTTACGGCTACTTTGAAGCTCGTATGAAGATGCCTGTTGGTGGCGGAACCTGGCCAGCATTCTGGACATTGGGAAGCAACATCGGAACTGTTCCTTGGCCTCATTCAGGTGAGCTAGACATTATGGAGTACGCAGGTAACAGCCCAACTAAATCAACCTCTGCTGGTCACTATGCAAATGCTTTAGGTCTACACGAATACAAGAGCGGTTTTCAGACTCACACTTCTGCACTATCTAATGAATTCCACACCTACGGAATGCTATGGACACCTAACCAGGTGACCTTCACATTCAATGGCGAGACAACATTCATCTTGAAGAAGTCAGACACTGGTCTAGCTAACTGGCCATTTGGTCCAAATGCTCAAGGTGTTCACCCGAAGATGTATCTGATCTTGAACCTTGCAATGGGTGGAAACTACGGTGGTCGTATCGCTGGTGGATTCACCAAGGCATACTTCGATATTGATTACGTTCGTTACTACGCAGTTAATGGATACGGTACTGCTCCAACTAACAACTAATTCAATAATTAGTTTTGAGGGAAGCCTAGGTTAATTCCGCCATGGCTTGGATCAAGCCATCTACTAGTTACTGTCTTCTCTCTAGTGAAGAAGTGGAAACCTTGCACGCCGTGAGCTTTAGTATCTCCAAAGAGTGAGCTCTTGAATCCTCCGAATGAGTAGTAAGCAACTGGTACTGGGATTGGCACATTGATACCGACCATGCCAACTTCAACTTCATTCTGGAACTTTCTTGCAGCTCCACCGTCATTAGTGAAGATTGCGGTTCCATTGCCGTAGGCACCATTATTGATTAGCTCTAGTCCCTCTTCGTAGCTAGAAACTCTGACAACAGATAACACTGGGCCAAAGATTTCATCTTTATAAACTCTTGAAGAAGTTGGAACTCTATCGATAAGAGTTGGACCTAGCCAGAAACCGTTAGGTTCACCATCTACTTCAATACCTCTGCCATCTACAACAACTGTTGCTTTATCTTCGATAGCGATATCGATATATGAGGCAACTTTGTCTCTGTGTTCTTTAGTAACAAGTGGGCCCATGTCACAGTTACGAGTTCCATCGCCAACAGTGAGTTTAGACATTCTTGATTTAATCTTCTCAATGAGTGAATCAGCAACTGGTTCAACAGCAACAACAACTGAGATTGCCATGCAACGCTCACCGGCTGAACCAAAGCCTGCGTTAATAGCTGAATCAGCAACTAGATCAAGATCAGCATCAGGTAGAACTAGCATGTGGTTCTTAGCTCCACCAAGAGACTGAACTCTCTTACCGTGAGCAGTACCAGTTTCATAGACATACTTGGCAATAGGGGTTGAGCCAACAAAGCTAATTGCTTGCACAGCACTGTTAGTTAGTAGTTCATCAACTGCAACCTTGTCTCCCTGGAGAACATTAAAGACTCCATCAGGAAGACCTGCTTGCTTGAGCTTCTCTGCCATCCAGATAGCAGCTGATGGATTCTTCTCTGAAGGCTTTAGGACAACTGTGTTTCCAGCTGCAAGAGCTGGTGCGACCTTCCAGGCCAACATTAATAATGGAAAGTTCCACGGAATAATCTGACCTGCAACTCCTAGTGGCTTCGGTGAAGTACCAAGTCCTGCATATTCAAGTTTGTCCG
>CALFOB010000217.1 GCA_937919125.1 uncultured Micrococcales bacterium
AAATGCTCACCGGCAAGCCACCTTTCACAGGAGAAACTGCAGTCTCTGTTGCTTACCAACATGTAAGTGAAACTGCTCCTGCACCTTCGGTTGTTAACCCAAACATTTCAGCTGCTATTGATTCTGTCGTTATGAAGTCTCTGGCTAAAGATAAGAACGCTAGATTCCAGTCAGCTGCTGAGTTTAGATCTGCATTAGCAGCAGCTGTAACAGGTCAATCAGTTGACCTATTCGAAGATGGGGCTCAGCCACCAACAGCTCCACTTCAGCCAATCATTGAAGAGGTTGCTGAAACTGTTGTTGTTCCTGAGGTTGACCCTTTTGCAGAACTACTTGCTTCAGCAAACGAAGAGGCTACCTCTCCTGTGACCCGTGTTGCTGAAGTTCAAGAGAGCGAACCAACTCAAATATTTGAAGATGGATTCTCGCTGTTAGGTTTTGACGCTGGCCTTGAAGAAGACGAGAAGCAAACCCGTGTTCTCACCAAACCTAAGCAAGATAAGCCATCAACTGGTCTGCTATGGGGAGTTGGTAGCGGTATCGGTGTTCTAGTTGTCGGTCTAGTTATTTGGCTTATCGCTGGTGGCGCAGCTTTGATTTCCTTCAACGGAGATACTGGCACAAAGATTACTGTTCCAGATGTTGTTGGTAAGACCTACGAGGAAGCAGTTGCCACGCTAGGAACCCAAGATCTTCTAGCTCTCAGAGAACTTGAAGTAAGCAGCACAGTTCCTGCTGGAACAGTTATTTCAACTGATCCTCCTGCAGGTGAACAAGTTGGTGCGAAGACAACAATTACTGTTCTAGTTTCTTCAGGTCAGGAATTGTCTCTGATGCCGGATGTTTCTGGAATGACTGAGCAGGATGCAATCCTGGCAATCACAAATGCCAAATTAGTTCTTGGAACAATCACTCAAAGTGATTCACCAACTGTTGCTAAGAACATGGTTATGTCTAGCGAACCAGCTGCTAACACTCAGGTAACTGCAGGAACTGTCGTGAACCTAGTTCTTTCAACAGGAAGTGTTCTAGTGCCTGATGTTGTGAACCTAGACATCAGTGATGCAAGATCTCAGTTGACTGCAGCTCAGGTTGGTTACACAGTAGAAACCGATGTCGATGTTACCTGTGAAGGAACAGCAGGAACTGTAGTAGTTGCTCAATCAATTTCAGCAGGAATTCAACCTCAAGCTCAGACAATAACTCTGACTCTTGAGTGTTTGGTTAATTAGAGATTTAGAAGCGGGCTAAGTTGCTTAGCTCTTTCAGCTGCACCCTTAAGTCCTAGAGATTCCAACCAGTTGCCAAGCATTTGATATCCGCCCTGAGTGAGAACTGATTCAGGGTGGAATTGAACTCCATAAATAGGTAAGGTCTTGTGTTGCAGACCCATGATCACTCCACCGGCAGTCTTGCTTGTAACAACAATATCTTCAGGAACAGTGTTGGCTACGACAGCTAGTGAGTGATATCTAGTTGCTGTGAAGGGCTCAGGAACATCTTTATAAACCAAGCTGTCATCATGGAACACCTGACTGGTCTTTCCATGCATCAGTTCTTCAGCACTTGTAACAGTTGCTCCCATAGCTTCAGCAATTGCTTGATGACCTAGACAAACACCGAATACTGGTTGTCCTGACTTCAAAGCAAGCTTCACTGTTGGAACACTCAAACCTGCCTCTGCTGGTGACCCAGGTCCAGGGGAGATCAAGACGGCATCATATTTAGCCAATAGATCTGGTAACTCAGCCTCGGTCACGACATCGTTACGAAGTACCTCTGTTTGAGCACCAAGCTGCTGAAGGTAGCCATTCAGCGTATAAACAAAGGAGTCGTAGTTATCCAGGACCAAAATCTTAACCATAAGGATTCAAGACTAACTTGCCAAGGCTCGCCTCGTAATAGAATTGTGGAATGTCTGATATTGAAAAGAAAACCTCAAAGCTTCCAAAGCGTCCAGCTAAGCCAGCCGCTCCTGATTCTGTCAAGGTAACTAAGAACAAGGACGGCAACCCAGCGTGGTTCCTGCCTGTGACTCTTACTTTCCTAATCGTGGGTCTTGTATGGATCATGGTTTACTACATCAGCCAGACCGTATTCCCTCTAGGTTCAGGAACACCAATCAACATTGGTGCAGGAAACATCATCGTAGGCTTCGGTCTAATGATGGTTGGTTTCGGTCTACTAACCCGCTGGAAGTAATTAGTTATACAAACTATTTATTGGTGCATTAGCAACAACCCAGATAACTACCAGGGCTATTCCAATTCCAATTAGTGAAACTGTTTGAACAGTTGGCTTAACTCGATTTCTAGTTGTCACCAAAACATATCCGACTGCTGCACCAACTACTAATCCACCTACGTGAGCTTCCCAAGCTATGCCTGGCAGGAATCCTAGAACTAAGTTAATTCCGATGATGATATACATCTGTCCTGCATTTAGTTTCATGACAATCAAGAAAACTAAGTAAGCACCCATCAAACCAAACACAGCCCCGCTTGCTCCAACTACGCTGCCGAACTGTGTTGAGAGAACTAAGAAACCTAGCCCTCCACCAAATATTGAAAACGCATATAGAACTAGGAATCTAATCTTGCCGAGCATTGGCTCAAGCAGAGTGCCTAATACAAACAAGGAATACATGTTGAAAAGAATGTGTGTGATCTGCGTAGTTGAGTGAGCGAAGCTTGAAGTGAAAACCCTGATCAGGCTTCCTTCTTCAGTTATGCTGCCTACGTTTCCATACCAAAGAGCGTAAGTCAGATCAGGAAAAAGTAGTTGCGCTCCATAAACAAGAATGTTTAGAGCCATCAGTGCAACAGTTATTGGTGCCGCACTAAAAATTGATTTTTGAAAAGTAGCTTTTTGAATCTTGACTCTGTCTTTTGCATCTTCAGGGCACAGGAAACCTATTGCTCCTGGTGTTGCACAGTCAACGCAAATGAATCTCTCGCAGCGTTGGCAAGACACCCCGGTCTCTCGATCGGGGTGTCTGTAACAACTAGTTGAAAGTTCTGACACTAAGCCGCAACTGTTTCGATTGAGATGCTCTCAATAACAACTGGTTCTAGTGGCTTGTCTTGTGCTCCAGTTTTTACTGCAGCAATGTTGTCAACTACTTCCTTAGAAGCGTCATCTGCAACTTCACCAAAGACAGTGTGCTTGCCATATAGCCAGCCAGTGTCTGCAACAGTGATGAAGAACTGAGAACCGTTAGTTCCAGGTCCTGCGTTAGCCATTGCTAGCTTGTAAGGATCGTTGAAGTTGTGCTCGCTAATTTCATCCTTGAAGTTGTAGCCAGGGCCACCCATTCCGGTTCCTGTTGGGTCTCCACCTTGAATCATGAAGTTAGGAATGATGCGGTGGAAGATAACGCCGTTGTATAGCGGCTTTCCTGTGTGCTTCTCTCCTGTGCGAGGGTCAGTCCACTCTTTAGTGCCATCAGCAAGACCAACGAAGTTGGCTACGGTTACTGGGGCATCTAGGCCGAAAAGGTTGATCTTTATGGCTCCGTGGTTGGTGTTTAGGGTTGCGATGTGAGTTGTATTTGTCATGTAATCATTCTCGCACGACTATAAACGCTCGATATAACCCCTATATCTCCGCCAATGTCAGTGCCAGACCTTACAATGTTGTAGATGTTTCCAATCGGGGATATTCGAACTCAAGGTTATAGGTGGGCATGAATACAGAGGTCCTGTTAGCGCGTGGGGAGACCGTAACCTCTTTTGAGATACCCGCGGCCGGTCGCCTCAAAGTATCCTGGCCTGAGCCGAAAGTAATGAAGATGCTTGTCCCTGTGGGCATGAAACTAGGAGCTGTAAAGAAGGATTTTCAAGAAAATTTCAGTGAAATTCTCAACCCTGATCTCCTAAATCACCTAGATATCGCTTGGCCAGCCAACCCAGATAAGCAAATCGACCGCAAACCAGTTGCGGTGGATCCTTGGGATGACATTCAAATTGAGATTGTTCCATTGAAAAAACCACGCACGGAAGCCGAAATCGAGCTAGATCGCCCTCGAATCACCATTCAGATGGGCCAAAGAGTCGATGAATTTAGTGAAAATTGTAAGCAGCACCTTCGTCCAGAGCTGTTCGAGCACGTAGTTCGCCTCTGGTCAGACCCTGACTACTGCCGAGCTGTTATGCCTATTGGCAGAAATCTACTTATCCGCGGTTGCGCTTAGGCTTAGCCGGCCAACCCAAAGCTCCAACAGCCTTTAGAAGCTCTTCTGGAGAAACCTTGAGTTCCTGACAGAGTCTTCCAACTGTGCCAGATGGGATCTCTCGCTCTAGGTGGAAATATCTGCTCAAGCTTGATTTCTGCATGCCTGTAGCGATTGCGAACTGGTTTAGAGACTTGTAGCCTCTTGCTTCGTACTTAGAAACAAACCAGTTCCAAGCGGATTGAATGTTTTCTGCTGATTGCTTTTGAACCATTTAGTGTTAGTTACCTGCTCCTTGAAGCCCCATGCACTTGCATCCAATACACACTTTATACACATAATCGGGAACATGCTCAAACTCTCCGCGAGTTGTCAGGTTATATTTCAAAAAGTTCACCAAAGCCTTCAAATTCATAGAATCTGATGTATTCAACGAGGAGTTTGTTTGAATCAGGTAGCTCTGGATCTAACGGTCCGCCTAGGTTTCCACCAACGGCCAGGTTTAGCAGGATGTAGAAAGGGTGGTCGTATACCCATTTATTTGGCGCTACGCTCTCAGGGGTTGCTGAGAAGTACTCTTTGTCATCAACAAACCAACTGATATGGCCTGGTTTCCAGTTGATTGAGAATTCGTGCCATTCTCCAGCCAAGCTCTGATCGAAAATTAGCTTTCCTCCGCAGCCGTTATCCCCGAAGTAACCTGGGCCGTGAAGAGTTCCTAGTGCCTCAAGAGGAGCCTTGCCCACCCATTCCATAATGTCTATTTCGCCAGCTAAAGGCCAACCTTCGGTATCCATTGTGTCGCCAAGCATCCAGAATGCCGGCCATAGCCCTGCTCCTGCTGGAACCATTGCCTTGATGGCTAATCTGCCGTACTGGAAGTGAAGTTTGTTCTTAGTAACTAACCTTGCGCTGGTCCACTCTGCAGGTCCATAGTAGGCCTCTCCTGCTGATGCATCAGTTACTCTTCGAGCTTCAAGCTCTAACTGGCCTTCCGCATTAACGAATGCGTTCTCTGCTGTGTAAACCTGAAGTTCATTGTTTCCCCACCCAGGGATTCCATGAGATGTTCCATCACCTAGATCTCGTCCCCAAATCTTTGGGTCAGGAACAGATCCTTCTCCACTAGAGAACTCTTCGGACCAAATTAGTCTGTTTTCTGACATGGTTGCTTTCTGTGGAAAATTAGGTGGATTCCCAGTTTAACTCAACCCAATTGTTACCAAGACTCCCTTAGGCTAGAAATAACTCTAAGGAGAGAAAATGAAGATTTCAAAGATCGCAGTAGTAGCTCTATTTGCTGCAGGCTTCCTAACAACATCAGCTAGCGCAAGCATGGCTACGAGTTGTGCCGTGGGTTATGTTGCAGTTGAGGGTGAATTCCCAGAGCCTATGTACACATGCGAGCCAATTGATGCAGTAGAAGCCACAGTTGACGGGCCGATTGATGTTAAGCCAATCGATTCATGCTGGACTAACGAAGACGGATCAGAAGTTTGCGCTAGAGGTATCCCTGAGCCAATGCCAGTGAGTCTTGAAGATGTTCCAGTAGATGGTGGCGACTGCACAGTTAGCACAGATGCTGATGGCAACGAGCTAACAGCTTGCTACGACGCAGTTCCTTATGAAGTAACTGGTGAAGAAGGCGAAGTTGTTGGAGTTGATGAAGCAGTTGACGATGTAACTGTTGACGAGAATCTGATGATGCAGAGTGGTATTGCTAAGTCAGGTGCTACTCCTAACGACCAGACAGCTTCAAACACACTTGCTGCATTTGGTGTTCTAGTTGGAGCACTAGGTGCTCTAGGTATTGCTCTAAGCAGAGAAAAAGAAGCTAAGTAAAAACTTAAAACAAAAAGGGTCTGACTCTATGGTCAGGCCCTTTTTTGTATTTGTTAGTTAGTAACTTCTCGGCTCATTAAGCCAACTGGATTACCTTCAGGATCTTCGACGAACGCCAGCCACTCATTACCTGGCTTATCGAATAGTCCTTGAGTGTCAGGGAAAACTATGTGCGGCTCTTCAGATACTTTGACTCCTAAGTTTCTGAGTCGTTCAATCTCCTGTTTGACATCTTCAACTTGAAGATAAATAAGCGAGGATCCTCCACCTCGTTGAATGAGAAGACGAGTGCCTTCAAGGTCATAGAAAATCATGCCTGGAGCTGGGAATACTGCAGTTGGCTCTTTGCCTATTAGTTGCGTATAGAACGCCTGCGCTGTATCGGTGTCTTGGCAACCAATCGAAATCTGTCTAATCTTCATAAAGTCAAGATACACCGACCTAGGGCAAGTAGATTTGACTAGTGCCTAAAAGTTCAACGCTGAGATCATTCAAACATCGGAACTTTCGCATACTTTATCCAGCTAACGCCATGTCAAACATTGGCACTTGGAGCCAAAGAGTTGCTCAAGACTGGTTAGTTCTAGAACTTACAAATAAGAACGCTGCAATGCTTGGCCTTGTCACAGCAATTCAGTTCCTACCAGCAATGCTACTTAGTCTGTACGGTGGCTTACTAGCTGATCGCTTCAACAAGAGAAAACTACTTATTCTGACTAACACTGGTGCTGCTCTCACGTCAGTTGTATTAGGTCTACTAGTTATCGCTGGAATGGTTGAGCTCTGGCATGTGTTTGTTCTTGCCTTGGGTCTTGGAGTCTTCACTGCAATTGATTCGCCAATCAGAGTTAGCTTCACATCTGAATTAGTTGGTAAGGATGATCTTGCTAACGCAGTTAGCTTGAATTCAGCTAATTTCAATATTGGAAGATTAGTTGGTCCTGCCCTAAGTGGCTACTTAATTTTCTTCTACGGGACGGGGCCATCCTTCCTAATCAACACAGCAACGTATGTGTTCATGGTTACTACCCTTCTCTTTATTCGAGACAAAGAGTTACACATCACTACCAAACCAGCTAGAGGAAATAAGTTAGCTGAGGCATTCAAGTATGTGAAGTCGAGACCTGATTTGATGCTTGTCATGCTTACTGTTTTCTTCACAACAACATTTGGACTGAACTTTCAAATCTTTATCGCTCTAATGGCAACTAAAGAGTTTGGAATGAAGGCAGATCAGTTCGGCGCTCTAGGAAGCATTCTTGCAATTGGTTCACTATCGGGAGCACTCATTGCTGCACGTCTAGAAAAACACAGAACCACCAAGAACATCCTTATGGGAGCAACAATCTTTGGCGCTCTTTTGATGCTCTCTGCTTATCTTCCTAACCCTGTGATGTTTGCTATCATGTTGCCAATAATGGGAGCAACTGCCCTACTTACTCTTATCTCTGCCAACACTTATGTTCAGAGCAACACAAGTAATGCTCTTCGTGGTCGAGTTATGGGAATCTACCTGATGATCTTTATGGGTGGAACACCTATTGGTTCACCACTGATTGGATTTATAGCAGCAGCGTTCGGAATTAGATTCACGATTCTGCTCTGTGGGCTGGTGCTATTGGTAGCGGCACTACTGATCAGAAGAAAGTTCAAAGGACTTGAACCAGTAACTCTCTAACTACTGGTTCATGCTTTCTAATTCAGCATCAACAGCATCCTTTAGAGCTTGCATGTCAACATCTGATACAGGTCCGTACTCGAGCCCTCTAGTGTTCTTCACGTTTTCTGGAATTGCTTTGACGATAAGTCCATCGGCTACTTCAAAGATGGTGTCTTGGAGCTTTGAGCCGTCTTCTGTATAGGTGGCTTGAGTCCAAACGAAACTTCCATCTTCGTTTTTCTTTACGTAGTGCTCGTAATCACCAGTGTTGTCGTGATTAGCTTCTTCCATCATTGAGATCAGGTAGCCAGGACCACAGGCTGTTGTTTCTAATTCATAGAGCACCTGAGCCACACCCTTGTTGTCTATGTAGATCGCGCTGTAATCAAGGTAAGCATCCTCTTTAGCAAGGGCAATGATCCTGGATGGAACATCATTGATGA
>CALFOB010000218.1 GCA_937919125.1 uncultured Micrococcales bacterium
ACAATAAGTCCACGCTGACCCTTACCAATAGGCGCTACAAGGTCAATGATTCTTGTTGACAGCTTGTTTGGCTCGGTCTCTAGACGCAGACGAGTCTGTGGGTATAGAGGAGTTAGCTTGCCGAATTCAACACGGTTCGCTGCTTCTTCTGGAGTCTGACCGTTAACTGAGTCAACACGAACAATTGCATTGAACTTAGTTCTTGAAGGTGAATCACCTTCACGTGGCTGACGGATTGCACCAACAACAGCGTCACCCTTACGAAGTGAATACTTCTTGACCTGGCCAAGTGAAACATAAACATCGTTTGGACCAGCTAGGTAACCAGTGGTACGAACGAATGCGTAGTTGTCCAGGATGTCCAAGATACCCGCTACTGGTACTAATACATCGTCTGGAGAGATCTCGGTGTCAACTTCGTCACGCTCGTTGTTACGACGTGGTCCACGGTCGCGGAAACGATCGTTTCCACCATTGCGGTTACGGTTGCGATTACGGTTGCGGTTCTGACCTTGACGTTCGTTTCTTTCAGTGCGCTCTGGACGTTCTCCATCGAACTCACTGCGAGCTGGACGCTCTGAATTAGATTCCTGTGAACCTTCAGCCTTAGGAGCTGATTCGCTAGGAGCAGCTGAACGGTTACGAGTTCTAGTGTTTGAACGCTCTGCAGGAGCGTCTGACGACTTAGCTTCAGGAGCAGCAGCTACAGGTGCAGCGTCTTCGCTCTTGCGAGCACGGGCTGGCTTCTTAGCTTCAACAGGTGCGTCAGTTGCAGGAACTGCAGTTACGCGACGTGATCTCTTTGGAGAATTTTCTTTTTGGACTTCATCCATGTTTGTGACTCTTTCTTAGTTAGCAATCTGTTTCTTATTTGAGGTGGATTGCTTGATGCACGACCCTTGTCATGCTCGAACCGTAAGTTTTTACGGGATTTGGATTTTGGATGGCTATTGATTAGCCCCAAGATTTGTGTACGTTGCTACAGTAGCACCTTTGAAGTCAACCGCCAACATTAAAGGGCTCCAAGTTGGGAACTTTTGGGCTGCCAAACTGGCTGCAGCCAGTCTTTGAGCGGGATCTGAGGCCAGGACCAGAACCGATGGACCTGCCCCTGAAACAACTGCCGCATGCCCAGCATCACGCAAGGTGGTGATTAGAGCATCTGTTTCAGGCATGGCCTTGGCTCTATAAGCCTGGTGCAATCTGTCCTCTGTAGCGGCTAATAGTAGCTCTGGGCTTTGGGTAAGAGCTGCGATAAGCAGGGCTGAACGAGAGACGTTGAAAACCGCATCATCGTGGGGCACTGAATCTGGCTGCAAAGATCTAGCTAGCTCAGTGGACATCTTGTTCTTAGGAACTAGAACCAGCGGAGAAACACCTCTGTGCACAAATAGCTTCTTGTGCTTAGGTCCTGTCTCATCCTGCCAAGCAATAGTTAATCCTCCGAATAGTGCTGGAGCAACATTGTCAGGGTGGCCTTCAAGCTTGGTTGCAATTTCCAAAAGCTGACCAGGAGTAATTTCAACAATTCCTTCAAGCAAACCTTTGGCAGCCATAATTCCAGCTACCACTGCTGCTCCTGATGATCCCATTCCTCTACCGTGAGGAATAAAGTTATGAGCTCTAAGTCTTAGTCCAGGAAGCGGTTGTCTTAGGTATTGGAAAGTGTAGGCAATAGCTTTCACAACTAGGTTTTCATCGCCTGTTGCAACTTCACCTTGACCTTCACCAATAACTTCTACTTGAGCATCCAGAGCATCAACAGCCTGAACTTCAAGTTCATCGTAAAAAGATAAAGCCATTCCCAAAGTGTCAAAACCTGGACCTAGGTTTGCAGTTGTTGCTGGAACTTTAACGACAACTTTTCTACCCAACATGGCGTTAGCTTGATCTAAACGCATTAGTTTTTATCCAATCCAAGAAGTTCTGCAACTTCACTGGTTTCTTTTGAACAAGAAACTGGAGAAATCTCGTTACCGTCAGCATCCTTCAAAGCCCAGCCAACATCCTTTAGTCCGTGACCTGTGACAGTGACAACAATCTTTGCTCCACTAGGAACCTTGCCAAGTTTTGAGTTCTTAAATAGACCAGCAGCACCTGTTGCGGAAGATGGTTCTACGAATACGCCAACCTCATTAGATAGGAATCGGTGCATCCAGAGAATTTCTTCATCGCTAACAGCACCGAACTCTCCCTTGCTGCATTCCTGAGCACTCAGAGCTAGATCCCAAGACGCTGGGTTTCCGATACGGATTGCGGTAGCAATAGTTTCAGGATTAGCAATTGGGTGGCCAGCAACAAATGGAGCAGATCCTTCTGCCTGGAAGCCCCACATCACAGGAACACCCTTTATGGTTCCAGCGTTGAACTCTTCTAGATAACCCTTGAAGTAAGCACTGTAGTTTCCAGCATTACCAACAGGCAAGACATGGAAATCAGGAGCGAAACCTAGAGTTTCAACAACTTCAAAGCTTGCTGTCTTTTGCCCTTCAATGCGATCTGGGTTCACAGAGTTCACCAAGTGCACTGCATAGTTCTCGCTCAGTTCACGAGCAAGGACTAGACAGTCATCAAAGTTTCCTCTGACTTGCAATATCTCTGCCTTGTGAGCAACAGCTTGGGCTAGCTTGCCCATCGTAATCTTTCCCTCAGGTATAAGAACTACAGATTTGATGCCTGCAGCAGCTGCATAAGCCGCAGCACTGGCAGAAGTATTTCCGGTTGATGCACAAATAACAGCCTTAGCTCCATGATGAACAGCCTTTGTAACAGCCATGGTCATGCCTCTGTCTTTGAATGAACCAGTTGGGTTCATTCCTTCAACCTTTAGCCAGACCTCTGATGCGCCAACTAGTTTGGCTAGAGCAGGAGCAGCTACAAGAGGGGTTCCTCCCTCACCCAAAGTAATTACCTTGGTACCTGGATCGATATCTAGCCGATCGAAGTACTCGTTGATTACTCCACGCCATTGATGTGCCATGTTTATACTCCTTCAACCCTGATGACAGAGGTGATTTGTTCAACGGCTTCACTGGCGTCGAGTTCACTTACTACGGCAGCTAATGATTTATCACTAGCTTCATGAGTTCCAATTTCCAACCATGCGGTTGTTTCAGCCTGAATCATCTTTGAAGACTGTTCAACAGTTTCGATAGAAACATTGTGGTTGGCAAAGATATTTGCAACTGATGCAAGAACACCTGGCTGGTCAGTTACTTCCAAAGTGATTTGGTATCTGGTCTTGATTCTGCTGATTGGCAAAACTTCTAGATCAGCGTGCGCTGAGTCAGCAAGACCTGGACCACCGGCAACATGTCGCTTAGCAGCTGAGACTAGATCCCCCATTACTGCAGATGCAGTTTGAATTCCACCAGCACCTGCGCCATAGAACATTAGGCTTCCGGCAGCTTCTGCTTCAACGAATACTGCGTTGAATGCACCACGGACTGCTGCTAGTGGATGCTCTAGAGGCACCATTGCTGGATAGACGCGAACAGAAATACCTTCTTCAGGGTTTTCTGCATCTGCAGCAATCTTTTCGCAGATAGCTAGAAGCTTGATGACATAGCCATCTCTCTTAGCTGCAGCCATCTGAGCTTGAGTAACTTTTGTAATTCCCTCGCGGTACACCTTCTCAAGAGGAACTTCAGTATGGAAAGCAAGAGATGCCAAGATGGCTGCTTTTTGAGCTGCGTCATATCCTTCAACATCCAAAACAGGATCTGCCTCTAGGTAGCCGAGCTTGGTTGCTTCCTCCATTGCTTCTTCAAGAGTTGAACCTGTTGAATCCATGCGATCAAGAATGAAGTTAGTTGAACCATTGACGATACCCATGATGCGCTTGACTTTATCTCCAGCCAGAGATTCACGAAGCGGTCTAATGATTGGGATGGCTCCAGCAACAGCAGCTTCAAAGTAGAGCTGAGCGCCTACTTGTTCAGCGACATCAAACAACTCTGTTCCGTGGGTTGCTAGCAGTGCCTTGTTAGCTGTGATGACATCGCTACCTGAGTTCAAGGCAGCAAGGATGTATGTGCGAGCTGGTTCAATTCCACCCATAACTTCAATGACAATGTCTGCACCAAGTATTAGTTGATCAGCTTCTGTAGTAATCAATTCCTGAGGAATGCCGAAATTTCTAGCGGCTCTTTTGTCTCTGACCAAAACACCAGCAAGCTGCAGTTCAGCACCAACACGAGCTGCTAGTTCATCTTTGTTTTCAAGGATGAGTCTGGCAACCTGAGAGCCAACAGAGCCTGCTCCTAGTAGAGCAACTCTTAGCGGACGATACTCGATCATCTTGACACCTTCACATCTCTTGCAAGTAAGTCTTCTTCTGTTTCAGCTCTAACTATTAAATCAACCTTGCCATCTGAAACAGCAACTACGGCTGCTCTAGTCAAATAGTTGTAGTTGCTTGCTAGTGAGAAACAATATGCACCAGTTGTAGCAACAGCAAGTAGATCATTAGGAGCAACATCTTCAGGAAGATATGCGTTTCTAACAACAATGTCCCCAGATTCACAGTGTTTACCAACAACTCGAGATAGGGCTGGCTTGGCATCTGACTCTCTTGAAGCAAGTGTGACGCTGTAGTCGGCACCGTAAAGAGCCGGTCTGGCGTTATCGCTCATACCGCCATCGATGCTCACATACTTTCTAACATCTGCGTCTTCACCAACTAGAACATCTTTAGTTGTTCCTACGTTGTACAGGGTAATTCCAGCTGGACCAACAATTACTCTGCCTGGTTCAAAAGCAAGAACTGGGATTGGAATTCCATACTTTTCACACTCTTTTGCAACTGCATCAGTGATTGCTTTAGCAACATCTTCGATAGCCATGGGTGAATCAGCGGCAGTGTATGCAACTCCAAAGCCTCCACCAAGGTTCATCTCAGGAACCGCTCCACCCTTCAGAAGTTCTGCCTGCAAAGAAACAAGTCTCTTGGCTGCTTCAACAAATCCTTCAACTGCAAAGATCTGAGAACCAATGTGTGAGTGAAGTCCTAGGAACTGAAGGTGCTTGTGGGAACGAATCTTTTCAACAAGGGTTGGCACATCTGCCATAGCGATACCGAACTTCTGATCTTCGCGAGCAGTAGCTAGGTATTCGTGGGTGTGCGCATGCACACCGCTGTTAACGCGCAGTCTTACTGGCTGAATGCGATCTTGAGCACCAGCAGCTGAAGCAATTCTTTCAATTTCAATATCGCTGTCAATAACAATTACGCCAACACCAGCAGATACTGCTCTTCCAATTTCGCTGTGTGACTTGTTGTTACCGTGCAAACCAATTCTCTTGGCATCAATTCCACCAGCCAGAGCAACAGCTAGCTCTCCACCGGATGAAACATCAACATTCATTCCAAGCTGGTCAACCCAACGAACTACTTCGGTTGAAAGGAATGCTTTACCTGCGTAATAAATCTTTGCTTTGGTGCCGTGCTTCTCAGCTTCTTTAGAGAAAGCCTTGATGATCTGTTTTGAACGATCAAAGAACTCTGTCTTGTCCAAGACGTAGAGAGGTGAACCATACTGAGCCACTAGATCGCCAACTGCAATTCCTCCAATAGAGATGTGTCCATCTGATTCGCGCTTGAAACTCTTAGGCCAAATGCCAGCCTGTAGAGAGTTGACGTCCTTTGGCACTTCAAGCCATTCTGGAGCTAACTGGTTATCGTTCATTACATCCGCTCCGGTGCACTAACGCCTAGAACCTTTAATCCATTCGCCAGAACAACCGATGCTGCGTTGTTTAGCCAAAGTCTGGTTCTGTGGACTGATTCAACTTCATTTCCTGAAAGTGGAGTAACACGGCAGGCGTCATACCAACGGTGATAAGCACCTGCTACTTCCTCTAGATAACGGGCAACAAGGTGAGGTGCACGTTCAGTAGAAGAGTGAGCCATTACTGCTGGGAAGCGAGCAAGAGCAGCGAGCAGGTTTGATTCACTTTCGTGAGTTAGAAGACTTGGATCAAACTCACTGTCATCAACACTCAATGACTGAGCATTGTTTGCAACCTGCTTGGTTCTTGCGTGTGCATACTGAACATAGAAGACAGGGTTGTCGTTAGTTTTTTTAGATAGCTGGTCTAGGTCAATGTCAACCATTGAGTTGATTGAAGATCTTGTCAGGGCGTATCTAGCAGCATCAACACCAACAGCATCAACTAAATCTTCCATGGTTACAACAGTTCCTGCACGCTTAGACATTCGAACTGGTTCGCCATCTTTGACTAGGTTCACTAGCTGACCGATAAGAATTTCTAGATTGACTCCCGGCTCATCACCGAATGCGGCACACATCGCCATCATTCTTTGTACATAGCCATGGTGATCTGCTCCAAGCATATAGATTGCTTGATCAAACCCACGCTCACGCTTATCTAGGTAGTAAGCAAGGTCTCCTGCGATGTAAGCTGCTTCACCATCACTCTTTATAACTACGCGATCTCTGTCATCACCGAAAGTTGTTGAGCGAAGCCAGACTGCTCCGTCTTGGTCATAGATGTGTCCTAGATCTCTAAGTCTTTCGATTGCTTTTTGAACAGCACCTTGTTCGTACAGAGAATTCTCATGGAAGAACACATCGAAGTGAACACCAAACTTTTCTAGAGATTCACGAATCTCACCAAACATTAGATCAACACCAACTGCTCTAAAAGTTTCCTTAGCTTCTTCTTCAGGAAGTGAAGCTGCATTTGGGTGCTGTTCTAAAACTGCACTAGCAATCTGGTTGATGTATTCCCCTGCATAACCATCTTCAGGAGCATCTTCTGATCTTGCTGCTGCTAGAAGTGAGCGAGCAAATCTGTCAATCTGTGCACCGTGGTCATTGAAGTAGTACTCACGAGTAACTTTTGCACCTTGTGCTTCAAAGATTCTGGCTAGTGAATCTCCTACTGCCGCCCAACGGGTTCCACCGATGTGGATTGGGCCTGTTGGGTTTGCTGAAACAAACTCAAGATTCATCTTGATGCCAGAAAGCAATGTTCCTAGTCCATAGGACTCTCCTGCTTGAACAATCTGCTTCGCAAGTTCACCAGCAGCTGCTGCACTAAGAGTGATGTTGATAAAGCCAGGTCCTGCAACATCTACCTTTGAGATGCCAGAGACACTTTCAAGTTCTTTAGCTAGCAGGGTTGCTAGTTCTCTTGGGTTTGAACCCAACTTCACACCCCACTGCATGGCAACGTTAGTTGCCCAATCCCCGTGGTCCCTATTCTTTGGTCTTTCAACGACAACCTCAGAAGGCAGGTCAATCACAGCCAACTTGCCCTGAGTCTGCAAAGAGCCCAAGATGGCAAGAATGTGACTGGACAGATCTGCAGGGGTCACGTGATGCACCTTTACTTTGGGGAATGAATTGATTGGGTTTCAAGGCCACAACGCCTTCACCGGTAATCCCCTAAGTCTAACAAAGTGCCTTGCTAGGCCATAAGGGGCTCTGCCTCTTTAGATGGGTCGCTGGTAGTCTGGGCTTATCGCCTAGCCCCCATAGCTCAGGGGATAGAGCACCGCCCTCCGGAGGCGGGAGCGCAGGTTCGATTCCTGCTGGGGGCACATGAACATAAATGACATATTGCACCTAGACCTTGAAGGCATTCTGAGAGATCTTGGCCCTTTGGCCATGGTTATCGTATGCCTGATCATCATTGCTGAAACTGGGCTATTGGTAGGTTTCTTCCTCCCTGGAGACTCTCTGCTGTTCACAGTAGGACTGATGATTGGCACAGGACTGATAGATATTCCTATTTGGCTTGCCTGCATCCTGATTTCCTTATCAGCCATAGCTGGAGATCAGCTTGGCTACTTCATTGGCAGAAAAGCAGGTCCTGCGGTCTTCAAACGACCTAATTCAAAATTCTTCAGCCAAAAGAACGCCGAAAGAGCCCAAGTGTTCTTCGTCAAGCACGGAGCTAAGGCAGTTATCTTTGCTCACTACGTTCCAATTCTTAGAACTTTTGTTCCAGTAGCAGCAGGAGTTGGCAAGATGCAGTATTCCTACTACCTAAGAAACAACGTGATCGGCGCGCTGAGCTGGGGCATCATTGTTCCACTAATTGGTTTCTTCTTGGGACAGATTCAATTTGTCAGGGACAACGTAATCCTGGTGACTTTGACATTGGTGGCGGTTTCTTTGATTCCTGTTGCTCTTGAGCTAATCAAAGCTCGAAGAAATAACTTACGCTCTAAAGAAACTAATTAGTCCACTCAGCGCTTGAGCTCTGTGGCTAAGGGCATTCTTAACCTCTGGATCTAACTCAGCTGCGGTTTGTTCGAAACCTTCTGGAATAAATACTGGATCGTAGCCATGTCCATTAGTGCCGCGCTCCTCGGTTGCAAGACTTCCTGGCCATATTCCTGTGAAAGTTGTTTCGCCCTCATCAGTTACCAATGCAATGGTGCAAACAAAGGATGCGGCTCTGTGCTCAGCATGAATGTCTTTGAGTTGAGCAAGTAGCAATCTTCTATGGGCAACATTGTCTTTTGTGCCCGACCAAATAGCGGTAAAGATCCCAGGAGAACCGCCAAGTATCTCAACGGCTAATCCTGAATCATCAGCTAGCGCTGGTAAACCAGTGTGCTTATGAGCTGCTCTTGCTTTAATTAGAGCGTTCTCTAGAAAACTAATGCCATCTTCAACTGGTTCTGGTCCGTCATAACCAACCAGGTCTAGACCAACTGGTTCCAAGATTGCTTTGAGTTCTTGAACCTTGCCCTGGTTATGAGTTGCTAAAACAATTTGCATGTTTAGTTCTGATCCAAGCTTGATTGCTGAATAGCTGTGAGCTCTTTTGTTCCAATCAAAGCCAAATCTAGAAGCGCGTTTAGTTCATCTCTGTCAAAAGGAACGCCTTCGGCAGTTCCCTGAACTTCAACAAACTTTCCGTTTCCTGTAACAACAACGTTCATGTCGGTTTCTGCTCTTACATCTTCTGTGTAGGCAAGATCTAGCATTGGAGTTCCATCGATGATACCTACTGAAATAGCTGCAATTGAATCAACTATTACCTTGTTCTTAGCTGGAATGTGACCATGCTCAATGCCGTAGTTCACAGCATCAACTAGGGCAACATACCCTCCTGTAATAGCTGCTGTTCTAGTTCCACCATCAGCCTGCAGAACATCACAGTCAATGATGATTGTGTTCTCCCCGAGTGCCTTGAAGTCAACAGCTGCTCGAAGGGCTCTACCAATTAGACGTGAAATCTCGTGGGTTCGTCCACCGATCTTTCCTCTAACAGCTTCACGATCGTTTCTGTCATGGGTTGCTCTTGGCAGCATTGCATACTCAGCTGTAACCCATCCTTCACCCTTGCCAACTTTCCAGCGAGGAACTCCTGGGGTGAAAGAAGCGGTGCAAAGAACTTTGGTTGAACCAAATGAGATCAGCGCTGAACCTTCAGCGTGCTCACTCCAGTTACGCTCAATAGTTACTTTGCGTAATTGATCTGCGCTGCGGCCATCTACTCTGCTCATTTGTTTTCCTTGTTTGTTATTGAATCTGTTCAACGTTTTGAACTTCTGGACCTAAGAACCGTCTTGCAAGCACAGCAAAACTTTCAGCATTTCCAGTGGCCTGGAACCTAAGTTCTGGTTTAGTGCTAGCGGTTCTTAGAAGATTGTGTGCAACTAGTGTGCGATAAACATCCTTGGCAGTTTCCTCAGCACTAGAAACTAGTGTGACGTTATCTCCCATTACATAAGACAATGCTCCAGTTAGAAGCGGATAGTGGGTGCAGCCTAGAACTAATGTGTCCACTTCAGCAGCCTTGATTGATTGCAGATAAGTTTCGGCTAGAGCGATAACTTCAGGTCCTGAAGTGATTCCCCGCTCAACATAATCAACAAACTCTGGACACGCTGCGCTCAATAGTTCAAAGTCAACAGCTGCAGCAAATGCATCGTCGTATGCTCTTGAAGTAATTGTGGCTGTTGTTCCAATAACTCCGATTTTGCCGTTACGAGTTGAAGCAACAGCTCTTCTAACTGCAGGTTGAATAACTTCAACCACAGGAATTCCACGACCTTCGGTGTATCTCTCTCTAGCATCACGAAGAACAGCAGCAGAGGCTGTGTTACAGGCAATAACGAGCAACTTCACTCCCTCATCAACTAAACGGTCCATGACATCAAGGGCTAGAGTCCTTACCTCTTGAATTGTCTTGGTGCCATAAGGAGTGTTTAGAGTGTCACCTAGATAGATCACTGACTCATTAGGCAGCTGATCGATGATTGCTCGGGCTACGGTTAGACCACCGACGCCAGAGTCAAAGATACCTATAGGTGCATTGTTCACGGGTTTAGTCTATTGGCGAAAGATTATTCGTCGCCTGAGCCTTTACCGTCTTCGTTTCTCTTCATTTCTTCGTAAATCTCTTTGCACTCAGGGCAAACAGGGAATTTCTCGGGGTCACGGTTCGGAATCCAAACTTTTCCGCAAAGAGCAACAACAGGATTACCCATAACAGCAGACTCAACTACCTTGTCTTTTCTTACGTAGTGAGAGTATCTCTCGTGATCTCCAGGCTCAATGTTTTGAGTCTGTGGATCAATGGAGATTGAAGGCTTGCTAATTGTTTGCTGATCCATTTATACCTTTACTGCTTAGAAGCTAAGCGAACCGCATCGGCAACTCTTTGAGTAACATCTGCGTGGAAAACACTAGGAACAATATACGATGCATTGAGCTCATCAGCTTCAACACAGGTTGCCAGTGCATCAGCAGCTGCTAGCAACATCTTCTCTGTGATGATGTTTGCTCCTGCATCCAGAAGTCCTCTAAAGAAACCGGGGAAAGCTAGTACGTTGTTGATCTGGTTGGCAAAATCACTTCGTCCGGTTGCAACAACTGCGGCAAACTTGGCCGCTTGAGCTGGATCGATCTCAGGAGTTGGGTTAGCCAGAGCAAAGACTATTGAATCCTTAGCCATGGTCTGAACATCTTCAGCAGTAAGTAGGTTTCCAGCAGATACTCCGATGAATACATCCGCCCCTACTAGAGCTTCTTTCAGGGTTCCCTGCTTTTGGTCATGGTTAGTATTCTCGGCAATCCAAGCTAATGAAGAACCATCTTCAATATCTTCTCTGCCTTGGTGAATGATTCCTTTTTGATCAGCAACTGTCGCATGCTTCAGACCTGCTGCGAATAGCAACTTCAGCACTGCTGTTCCAGCAGCTCCTGCTCCGCTCATAACTAGGTGTACATCACCGATGTTCTTGCCAACAACCTTCAAAGCGTTTCTAAGAGCTGCCAAACAAACTATCGCTGTTCCATGCTGGTCATCGTGGAAGACAGGAATATCTAGCTCAGCACGTAAACGTTCTTCAATTTCGAAACATCTAGGTGCTGAAATGTCTTCAAGGTTGATTCCAGCAAAGACTGGCGCAATTGCTTTGACGGTTCTAACTATTTCTTCAGTGTCTTGAGTATCAAGACAAATAGGGAAAGCATCTATGTTGGCAAAGCGCTTGAATAGCGCTGCTTTACCTTCCATAACTGGAAGTGCTGCAAGAGGTCCAATGTTGCCAAGTCCTAAAACAGCTGAGCCATCGGTTACTACTGCGATGGTGTTTCTCTTGATCGTAAGTCTTCTAGCATCTGCTGGGTCATTGACAATAGCTTCACAAATACGGGCTACACCGGGAGTGTAGATAAGTGAGAGGTCATCTCGGTTTCTAATCGGAAGCTTTGACTCTATGGTTAGCTTTCCACCTAGGTGAGCAAGGAATGTTCGGTCGGAAACTTTTCCAACTACTACACCTTCAACATGCTTTAGTTTGTCTACAATCTGTTCAGCGTGCTCCGAGTTGGTGCAAGCACAGGTGAGGTCAATTCTTACTCGCTCTGCATCTGAGTGGTTAACATCCACGGCGGTAACCGAACCACCTGCTCGTTCGATGATAGAAGTTAGCTCACTAACCGCTGTGTTTTTAGCGGGTGCTTCAAGACGAATAGTTATTGAGTACTGAACAGATGGCATCGTTGACATACCTTTAGTCTGCCAGAACTACCAAGAGATAACTAACTCTTACTTGATTGTTGAAGCGTCGCCTAGTGTTACATCCACTGTTGATTCATTGCCGTCTCTGATGATCTTCAGGCTTACCTTAGCGAATGCCTGGTTTGACCTGACTGCGGCTGTGAGAGTCTTTGCAGTGTCAATTTTCTTTCCATCAAATTCCACAACCACATCGCCGACTAGGAGTCCAGCTTCTTCAGCTGCCCCACCAGAAGACAGTTTCTCAATCTTGGCACCAACGCTGAAGGAACCAGCGGACTCGGAGAATTTAGCATCGCTCACAATTGCACCAAGCAAGCCGTGACTTACTTTGCCCGTTTCGATGATTGCTTCTGAAACACGCTTGGCAACGTTTGAAGGAATAGCAAAACCAACACCAATGTTTCCAGCCTCGCCAGAACTCTGAGCTGAACTTGCAATAGCAACGTTGATACCAATTAACTGACCCTTGTCATTAACCAGAGCACCACCTGAGTTACCAGGGTTAATTGCAGCATCTGTCTGAATAACATCTAGGTTCACTGGTGGAACGTTACCCTGGTTCTGCCACAGCTGAAGGCTTGATCCGCCATCATCAGGAGCAGATGCTGACTCAACTGAAATAGTTCTGTTCAATGCAGAGATAACACCTGAGGTGACAGTTGCGTCATAGCCAAGAGGTGCACCAATTGCCACTGCAAAATCTCCAACATTCACACTTGAGCTGTCAGCAAATTCAATCGGGCTAAATCCTGAGCCAGCTGCCTTGATTACGGCAAGGTCGTTAGTCGGGTCTGTTCCTACAATGCTTGCTCTGAAAATCTTCCCTGCAGAAGTCTTGATTTCAATTTTCACTCCGTCGGTTTGACCATTCATTGTGACAACGTGGGCATTGGTAAGAATGTAGCCGTCGTTACTTAGAACAACTCCTGATCCAGTTCCGGAAGAGGTAGGCCCAGAAGCAGCAATTGTCACAACCGATGGAAGACCTTTAGCCGCTGCAGCCGAAACCCAGTTCACGCTACTTGGGTTATTGATAACAACATTCTGAGTTGAAGAAATGAATGGAAGAGAACCAGTGGCTCCGTAAGCACCTAGGTATGCTCCAGCAATAGAAGCAATGGCAGCAATTAGAACTACAACTAGAGTGGTCGGTGCCTTGCGATTGACAGGTGTTGCTGTGCCAGCATTCTGAACCGGCAGTTTTACAGACTCTCCTAGAAATTGAGTATTAAAGTGACGTTTGTCCTCAGTCATTCCAGACTCCTTTATCTATGTCCTCGGTCTCCAACTTTATTCAGGGAACTAGATAATTGTATGAACAACGCCTGATAAAAAACTGAAAGTTAGCATCTCCAAGCTCTAGACCCCGAGACACAGGGCTTGTTCACCAGTCGAGGTGGATCCTTTGGATTCTCTGGAATTTGTGCTGAGCCAACTTGGAAAGCGACAGGTACTGCTGCTAACAAGATGTTTGGCTTCACAACAGTCCAAGGCGTTAGCCCAGTGAATGCATACTCGATTGAGTACCAAACATTTAGGGATGCCAAGGCCTCTCCTCTGTTGTTCGGGATAAATGAAAAAGTCGATGAACTGCTTGAGAAAACACTTTGTCCTCCTTGGCGGATTTGCCAAGAGTACCTAACAGGCTTGAACCT
>CALFOB010000219.1 GCA_937919125.1 uncultured Micrococcales bacterium
AGACCCAAGCCCAGAGAAGTCCAAAAAAGCCCCTGACGGTGCCCCTTCTTTAGGCGCATAACTGTGATGAAAGTAGCCAGCGAAATGAACAAAAGCAGGAATGTGAGGAGCCTATTTCCAAACTCAATTACACCGTGAATTCCTTGTTCTGGAACGTTTACAAGAGAGCCAGGCTCACACTCAGGCCAAGTTGGACAGCCCAAACCTGAACCGGTTAGACGAACAGCTCCACCAGTAACAACAATCAAAATCTGGCTAACTAATGAAAGCCAAGCATAAAGTCGAACTCTGTGACTGCCAAACAATCTGTCGATCAAGAAATGCTCTTTCTAATAGGTGCTTAGGGTTACGCTTTAGGTAACGTTTGGATAAACTTAGACTAGTCCCGAAAGCAGAAAAGAGTCTGAGAAGTCGGACCCTTTTACTCAAACATTTTCATTTCAGGTTGCACACTTATACTTCAACACCTTTAGAAAGAGGTCGCAATGCCAGAAGCCGCCATTGAACGCCCAGAGCTAGACAGCCTTGGAGTTTATGAATTTGGTTGGTCTGACACAGATGCCGCTGGTCAAAGTGCTAGAAGAGGTATCAACAACGAGGTAGTTTCTAACATCTCAAAACTAAAGTCCGAACCACAGTGGATGTTGGACATGAGACTCAAGGGGTTCTCATACTTCCAGAAGAAGCCAATGCCTACATGGGGATCAGACCTTAGTGGAATTGATTTCGACAACATCAAGTACTTCGTGCGTTCCACTGAGAAACAAGCAGGCACTTGGGAAGAACTACCTGAAGAAATCAAAAACACGTACGAAAAGCTTGGTATTCCAGAGGCTGAACGTCAAAGACTAGTGGCCGGTGTTGCAGCCCAGTATGAATCAGAAGTTGTTTACCACCAGATCAACGAAGAGCTTGAGCGTCAAGGCGTTATCTTCATGGATACAGACACTGCACTCAAGGAACATCCAGAGATTTTCCAGGAGTACTTCGGAACAGTTATTCCAGCTGGAGATAACAAGTTCGCTGCTCTGAACACTGCCGTTTGGTCAGGTGGATCATTCGTTTACGTTCCTAAGGGTGTTCGCGTTGAGATTCCACTTCAGGCTTACTTCCGCATCAACACAGAGAACATGGGTCAGTTCGAAAGAACTTTGATTATTGCTGATGAAGGGTCTTACGTTCACTACATCGAAGGATGTACTGCACCTATCTACAAGAGCGATTCACTTCACTCAGCCGTGGTTGAAATCATTGTGAAGAAGAATGCCCGTGTTCGCTACACAACAATTCAGAACTGGTCTAACAACGTTTACAACTTGGTAACTAAGAGAGCAGTTGCTCACGAAGGCGCAACCATGGAATGGATCGATGGAAACATTGGTTCAAAGGTAACCATGAAGTATCCAGCAGTAATTCTTGCTGGTGAGCACGCTAGAGGAGAAACACTTTCAGTTGCTTTCGCTGGCGAGGGTCAGCATCAAGATGCTGGAGCAAAGATGATTCACCTAGCTCCATACACTTCTTCATCAATCGTTTCAAAGTCAATCGCACGTGCGGGTGGAAGAACTTCTTACCGAGGCGAGATCAGAGTCAACCCTGGTGCTCACCACTCAGCAAACACAGTGCGCTGTGATGCTCTATTGATTGACACAATCTCAAGAAGCGACACTTACCCTGCTGTTGATGTTCGTGAAGACGATGTTTCAATGGGTCACGAAGCGACCGTTTCAAGAGTGAGCGACGAACAGTTGTTCTACCTTCAATCAAGAGGATTGGCTGAAGACGAAGCTATGGCGATGATCGTTCGTGGATTCATCGAGCCAATTTCTAAAGAACTTCCAATGGAATATGCACTAGAGCTGAACAAGCTTATTGAAATGCAAATGGAAGGCGCTGTCGGTTAATGTCAGATTCACAAAACCCCGCACAGCACGGACTTGCTGAGCACACGCACGGTTCTTTCGTTCCGCTTCAAATCAGAAGCGATCGTCCAAGATCAAAATCTGTCTCAGATTTCGAAGCCGTTTCTCCGCTGCAGGATCTTTGGCGTTACCTGCAACCTGAACAACTTAAGGGACTCGACGCTGATGTTCTAGGGGAGTACCAATCTGAGATCTCATTCCCAACTGTTGACGGAGTTAGCGTCTCTTGGATAGACAGCACTGACTCAAGAGTTGGAACCGTTGGTGTTCCTGAAGACAAGGTAGCTGCTGCAGCTTACACAAACGCAAGTAAAACTTTGCTTGTAGAGATTGCGGACGAAGCTGTCGTTTCAGAGCCGTTCGTTGTGAACATCAAGGGTTCAGGAACTAGCGCATCTGCACTTCATGTATTTGTAATTGCTAAGAAGTTCAGCACTGCAACTCTTGTCTTTGAGCATTCAGGTCTTGGCGTTCTTGCAGAGATAATCGAAGTGGATGTTCACGATGAAGCAAAGCTAAACCTTGTTTCAGTTCAGAACTGGGATAAGGGTTCAGCTCATGTATCAGCTCACTTCTCAAAGCTAGGAAGAAACTCTTACCTGAAGCACTCTGTTGCCTCATTTGGTGGAGACCTAGTCAGAATTACTCCGGTCACAACCTTCACAGGTCCTGGCGCGGAAGTTGAAATGAACGGTGTTTATTTCGCAGATGCCGGTCAGCACATCGAGAACAGACCATTTGTGGATCACGCAGCTCCAAACTGTAAGTCCAGAGTTACCTACAAGGGAGCTCTTCAGGGAAACAAAGCACACACCGTTTGGATTGGTGATGTTCTGATTCGTGTTGTTGCTGAAGGAACTGACACCTACGAACTCAACAGAAACCTTCTTCTAACTGATGGCGCTAGAGCTGATTCAGTACCGAACCTTGAGATCGAAACTGGAGAAATCGAAGGAGCTGGGCATGCAAGTGCATCAGGAAGATTCGATGACGAGCAACTGTTCTATTTACAAGCACGTGGCATCTCTGTTGATGAAGCACGAAGACTAGTTGTTCTAGGATTCCTCGTCGACATTTTGCAGAGAACAGCAGTTGACGAGCTTATTGAGCGACTAACCAAAGTCTTAGAAGAGAAACTAGGGAGCAAGTAATGGCAATCAGAATCTGTGGCGTTGATGACATCAAGCCGGGTAGAGCACTTCGAGTAAAGATTGGTGATCACCCGATTGCAATTATTAAGAGCCCTAATGGTGAATTCCACGCTCTTGACGACAAGTGTTCTCACGGAGAAATTTCTCTTAGCGAAGGTTTCGTCGATAACGAAACAATCGAATGTTGGGCACACGGAGCTAAGTTCTCTCTTGAAACAGGAGCTCCGCTAACTCTTCCAGCATTTGAACCAGTTGGAGTTTATGAAGTACTAGTCGAAAACGGCGAAGTTTTTATCGAATACGAACAGGCTTAGGTCAAAAGGAAATCATGGCAACTTTAGAAGTAAAGAACTTACACGTAACAGTTGAAACAGATCAGGGCACAAAGGAGATCCTTAAAGGCGTTGATCTAGTAATCAACAGCGGAGAGATTCACGCAGTGATGGGACCTAACGGTTCAGGAAAATCGACACTCGCTTACTCAATCGCAGGTCACCCAAAGTACACAGTTACACAGGGTGAGATTCTTCTAGATGGAGAAAACGTTCTTGAGATGAGCGTTGATGAAAGAGCAAAGGCTGGACTATTCCTAGCGATGCAGTATCCAGTTGAGATTCCTGGTGTTTCAGTTTCTAACTTCCTAAGAACAGCAAAGACAGCTGTTACAGGAGAGGCACCAGCACTTAGAACATGGATCAAAGATGTTCGCGAAGCAATGGATAACCTAAAGATTGACTCAACATTCTCAGAGAGAAACGTCAACGAAGGATTCTCTGGTGGAGAGAAAAAGCGTCACGAGATTTTGCAGCTAGAACTTCTAAAGCCTGGCTTTGCAATCCTTGATGAGACCGACTCTGGTCTTGACGTGGACGCATTGAAGATTGTTTCTGAAGGTGTCAACAGAGCACACAAAGACAACAACCTGGGTGTACTTATGATCACTCACTACACAAGAATATTGAAGTACATCAAGCCTGACTTTGTACACGTTTTTGTTGACGGCAAGGTAGCTGAGCAAGGTGGAGCAGAGCTTGCTGACCAGCTTGAGGCTGAGGGTTACGACCGCTACGTAAAGGCTTAAGTCTTGACTGAGCTAGATCTAACCCCTGAAAAGTACGATCAAGTACTTGAGGCAATCAAGGAAGTCATCGACCCTGAGATCGGTGTTAACATCGTCGACCTAGGTCTTATATATGACCTAAAGAAGTCAGAAGATGATGCCTTGCTAATCCACATGACACTTACTTCAGCAGGATGTCCTTTGACAGACGTAATTGAAGAGCAAATGGGCATGGCACTTGATG
>CALFOB010000220.1 GCA_937919125.1 uncultured Micrococcales bacterium
GCAATGACTTCTATCAGAGCGCTGCCCTGATCTTGTCGTATGATCCTACTTTTCACACGTAGCCCCACTCTCTATTGGTATCTCAATCACGTCAGGCCAAAAGGTGATGTTCTTCTTGAGCTCGTGCCTAACAACAAACGAACATGCGCTTTGATTCGAACTATTAACTAGTCGTGCCTGAGGATCGAGCATTTCTTGAAAGATCAGTGCTTGATCAAAAGTGACATCGGCGAGAGCTGCGAATCTCGAGATTTCATAACCAACCTGTTCTTTGACAATCGCACCTTGGTAGATGCCAAAGAGGTCAATAAGTGGAAGGGTCAGAAGCGAGGCTGGTACTACTAGTAGAACAAAGTCGGAGACGGCTGAACCAGAATCACTTCTGAACTTAGATAACAACAACTTTTGAGACTGCATTGTTGAAGACACTTCGAAGCGCAGGTCCTGCGATGGCCCAAAGCAGCACAACTAAACCTGCTGTCATAAGTGTGACCAAGACCCAACCAGGCACATCACCAGAATCTGACTCGAGTCGTTTCATTATTTTCATTTCTCTCCTTCTCATAGAAAACTGCCCTGAATTAGGGCAAGGCTTGGAAATAGCGCGAACATGACCGTGATTGGCAAAATAATGAAAACCATTGGAATCATCATCTTGGTTTCATTTCTTCCAGCCATGATTAGTAACTCCGCTCGAAGAGCTGATGTTGATGACTGCACGAAATCGGTCAGTAGATCTCCAAGCGCAGAGCCATTGTTGAGAGCCACCGCTAGTTTGGTTGCAAGTTCACGCACTTGCTCAGACTTGGAATTGGAAACAAGTTCTTGCAGTTCTATTTGCAGGAGAGCTCCATGTTCAACTTTTCTGAGCACCTTATTGAATTCTCCAGAAACGTAGCCAGTTGAACGGCTTACAGCTAGCCTCAACGCTGATTCAAGGGACTCCCCGGCACTAACTGAAAATAACAATAGAGATGCGAAGTCAGGTATCTCCATCAGTGCGCTTACTGCGCTGAACTTCCTCTTAATTGAGTTCTTTCGAAAGATTCGTTTCCTAGGTTTTAGGCGTTCAGTTAGCTTGGACTCCTTCAAATTTCCTAAGCTCAAATACAAAGCTGAAATAGCAAGAATAGATATCCCTACAGCAATGATCTGCACTTAGGCACCTAGCGTTCTTGGACGAGTCGGCAACTTGCCTAGAACCTTTATCAACCTGAAAGCAAAAAGTGAAGCCACCAGACCTATTCCAAGAACCACTAACCCACTCTCAGACTGAAAAGCAATTGCTGTCTCTGGCCTAAGACTTAGAAGCAACAAGATCAACCAAGGAGCTAAGACAGCTAATTTTGCTGTTCCAAGAACCCAGTTTTGTTTGACTTGAATTTCAGACCAGGTTGAGTTCTCTAATCGAAGTTGAAGGGACTGAGCTCTAAGAGCATTCAGATAACCTCTGCCCCCAGAACCACTTGCCAAGCGAGTGATTTCGATGAACCTATCCGCAATTGGACTAGCCAGTCGAGCTTTAAGATTGTCCAAACTATCACTGAATGGAAGACCAGAGCTCTGATCTTTCTCAAACTCCAACAAAGCCCACGAGTGCTTCGTTGGTGCTGAAGCTATCGAATCTACTAGGGCTTGCTCTAGTGTTGCGCCTGCCCAAGTAGCCGAGTGAATGGAATCAAGATACTTAGGCCACTGAGCATGAGCTTTTTGATTCTCGGACTCTACTTTGCTTTGAAAGCTTTCCAAGAGTTGGGCTGCAACACAAACACATACCGCCGATGCAATCACGATTGATTTGGTCAACAACGTAAGGATTCCTAATCCTCCTAGTAATCCAACCCCAACCAGAAAAACAAATTGAGCAGGTTGGATTCTTTGGTAACCCGCCTGCAAAAGTTTTGCTCCTAAATGTTTCATAGCGGAACCTCTATCCATGCTCCTGCACCCACTGATTTGATTACCTGGGAAACTCTTCTATTGCCCTTGTTGTCCATCTGACAATGAATCACTAGCCCGATAGTTCTATCTACTGTTTGAGAAACGAATGATGCAGGGATGTTTTCACCTGCAAGAAGAGGTAGAAGTTTCAACTTGTCCAGCGCTTCATATGCTGAGTTTGCATGGATGGTGCAGAGACCAGCAATACCTGAATTCAATGCAATCAAGAGATCCAAAGCCTCTGCCTGTCTTACTTCGCCAATAACTAATCTTGAAGGCCTCATTCTCAAAGCTTCCTTGACAAGTCTTCGAAGAGTTATTTCACCGACGCCTTCTAGGTTTGCTTGTCTTGCTTGCATTGCAACCCAGTCCAAAAAGTTTGTCCTAATCTCAAAAGTTTCTTCAACACTGACTAAGCGATCTGTTTTCGAACCAACATCCAAAAGTGCACATAACAAGGTTGTTTTTCCAACTTGCGTAGCTCCAGAGACCAAGATGTTCAGACCTGCTCGAAACTCATTGGCAAGGACACTGGCTAGTTCAGGAGATAGCGTTCCGAGTGAAACAAGCTTCCCAAGCGTAAAGACTTGACTAGGAAACTTTCGAATGTTCACCGACCAGTGTTCTCTGGTCACGTCGGGAATTACGACGTGCAAGCGAGAGCCGTTTTGCAAAGTGGAATCTACAAAAGGTTCTGACCTGTCTAGCCGCCTACCTGATTCTCGGAGCATCCGCTCAACCACTTGACGGATGTCGAGAGCGGACAGACCCAAGTTGAGTTTTTGCTTTTGTGAGTTCTCATAGATAAACACCTGGTCTGGGGCATTGATCCAGATTTCCTCGACAGCAGGGTTGGCAATGAGCTCATCTAGCTGTCCATAACCCGACAAAACGCTTTTGACCTCTTCAATGAGACTTGATTCTGCCAATTGGGGTAATTCATGCCCGCCTTCAAAGGCCTCATCAACAGCCTTCGAGATTGCCTGTTCTACTGACTCGGGACCAGATGAGAGCAGTGTTCTGGCTCTCTCTAAGACGATTTGGACTGTTTCTTTGGGCATGCACCCATGCTTACAAATCCAAAAATAAGTTGCTCAGGTTCTCCACAGGCAAAGCTTTCATTTTTAACATAGAATAGGAAGGCTCGCGGGAGTGGCGAAATTGGCAGACGCACTAGATTTAGGTTCTAGCGCCTTAGGCGTGTGGGTTCAAGTCCCACCTTCCGCACCAGCAACAAAGAAGCTGGCTCTTTTCCAAGAGCCGGCTTTATTTGTTTAACTCTTGGACTGCCCTAACGGCGGCATCCGCATCAATGATTCCAATCCCACACTCACCGGTGATGACAGTGCTGCCGTCATTCATAGTGGTCTCAATGATTTGATATTGGCAGTCCGAACTTGGACTAAAGGACTTAGTTGTGCTGCTTAGGATTTCCCAAACCTGCGTGTAGGTGAGTGTTGGTCGAATGGAATACATTAAAGCAACAACACCTGCGGCTATAGGGGAAGCCATACTGGTACCTTGCTCTGCTCCGTAAGTTGCTCTACCAGGACCTGTCTTACCATCGTTAGTAGTTGACCAGATTAGACCGCCAGCAGGTTTGTTATATCCAACACGATCGTCTCCACCAGGAGCTGAGATATCTACTCCGATGTATAGGCCTTGAGAACTCGAATAGCCCGAGTAGTTGCTGTAGTAAGAACGATCTCCAGTGAAGCCTGTAGCACCGATTGTGATATTGCCGTAACAGTTACCTGGATATGAATTGGTTGCTAACTGATTGTCATTACCGGCTGAAGTAACGATAGTTACGTTTCTCTTTTTTGACTCATCAATTGCTAATTGAGTTGGCGAGTATGAATAGCAAGTTGAGAATGTTGATGAACCAATAGATAGGTTGATTACCTTGGCTGGATTTGGATTTTGAATAATGCCAGTTAGTTTCACTCCAAGTGCCCAGTTGATTCCCGCAGCGATATCGCTTTCTGATCCGCCTTTAGCACCGAGTACTCGAACTGGTGAAATCTTCACCCTAGGCGCAATTCCTGTGATTCCAATATCGTTGGACTCAGCTGCAATAATTCCTGATACATGTGTTCCATGCCAAGAGCTAGGTATAGATGCGCTCTCGTAATCACCTGGGTCAGCAGGGTTAGCATCTCTACCGTTTCCATCTCGAGCATTAGTTGAATCGGTAATCATGTCATAACCCGTTACGACATTTCCTTCTAAGTCAGGGTGCTCAGTGATACCCGTATCAAGAACAGCCACGACAATCGTTGGTGCACCCTGAGTTATCTTCCAGGCCTTTGAAGCGTTGACTCCATATGTTCCATCGAGATACCACTGGAGGTTCTTCATAGGATCAAGTACTTCCGCCACAGGAGTTGAAGATACTGAGCCACGTTTGTTGGTTGCAGTAACGATGACTTGATAGTTCTTGCCTGCTTGAAGACCGCTCAACGTGCAAGAAACTCCGGTCGAGGAACAAGTGGCTTTAGATGAATCGGCTGCTGTTGCAGTTACCGAATAGCTGACAGGTAAACCACCGCGTTCAACCGAACCTTGAGTCACCCAAGTTACTAGCGGCTTGGCAGAATTAATGTTTCCTGCTGTCTGCAGAACTGGTGCTTGGGGTACGGCTGTTGGCACTACTTTGGCAGCCAAAGAGTCTTTGCCTATTGCCATGTATTTTGAATTACCGGTTTTCGTAATGGTTGCAACTTTAAAGCTCGCCTGCTCACCTGGAATCAGGCCGGTAGTGACAGTTATGGATGTTTTTCTGCTCTTTGTATTACTGACAAGGACCACATACTTTTCTAAAAGTTTGTCGTATTTGCTTATCCGATAACCCCACAGGAATCCCCCGTTAAGTTTTTTAGGAGCTACCCAACTCAAGCTCACTCTGGCTTTGCTTCGGAAACTCGAAGACCATGCATCCTTTGCCGTAACTTTTGTCGGCGAAGCACTCGCTTTTAGAACCGCAACCTTTGGCGTTGCTAGGTTATATCGAGCTTTAGTTAAGAGGTGATCTAGGTAGACAGCCTCAACACTTGGGCTTTTGGCAACTTGATTCGCAATCGCGAAGGCTTCGCTCTCGGTTAGTTGCTTTTGAAATTTGGCAGTGTGAAGGCCAAGGCCAACATCAACTCCTGGCTTAACTGCTTGCCCTGCAAGGTCAAGGCCCACCTGATTGCCGAAGATGTCTATTGGGACTACGCCATCTCGATACTTGATTACAAGGCCAACAACAGGTTCATCTTTATATGAACTCTCGCTTGAAACTTTTGCTAGCCCTGCTGATGAAACCATGGCTGTCAGATAGCTAAGAGCTAAGAGCACAACAAGTGCTAATGCTGTGAACTTGACGGCAGGTTTCATACTTTCACTCTAGGGCTCGACCCTGACAACAGGCTGAAGTTAATCACAGACTTTTCTGTAAGAGAACTGTTCCTAGCCAGCGGTTGAACTTGAAGCCCACCTTCGCTAGATGCCCCTGCTTCTTGAAGCCAAATGCTTCATGTAGAGCAATAGAGGTGTCAGCACCCTTATCGCTAATGACTGCAACGATTTCCTTTACTCCAGCAGCCTTAGATTTCTCAATAAGTTCAGCTAGGAGTCTTGTGCCTAGTCTCTTGCCGATTGCAGCAGGGCGAAGATAAATCGTGTTCTCAACAGTTCTTCGATAGGCAGCCTTTGCTCGCCATGGGGCTACATATGCAAAGCCCAACACATTGCCTGAAGCCGATTGAGCAACAATGAAAGGCAGACCAAGGCCATTGAGATACTCAAGCTTTTCAAGCCAGGTGTTTTCTGTGCTTTTCTCAATGTCAAAAGTCACTACTGAATTGATTACGTAGTAGTTGTAGATCTCAGTGATTTGCTTGAGGTCTTCAGGTGTGGCCGCGCGCAACTCAATAGCCTCAACGGAGATCTCTTCTTGAGCACCCTTGGACTTGAGTAACCGAACTAGTCGCCAACGTGATTCTGAATCTAGAGGCAAATCATCACTTCCTTACAAATACCAATCTATCGGCTCTAAACCTAGAGCAACCAGATGTTCATTAGTTTTACTAAATGGCTTAGACCCAAAGAACCCTCTATGTGCAGACAGCGGAGATGGATGAACAGATTCAATCAACCTAGAGTCAAGAGCTGTTTTTGCCACTTCCCTGCCAAGTGAAATTGCGGGTGAACCCCAGAGGATAAACACCATCTTGTTTCGCTGAGCAAGTTGAATGAGGGCTTCACGCGTGAATTCCTCCCAACCAAGTTTGGAGTGAGCACCTGCTTTACCAATCTGGGTAGTTAGAGTCCTGTTCAGAAGTAGCACTCCTTGGCTACTCCATTTAGATAGATCGGCTTGGGTTTTAGCTTCCACACCCAGGTCATCAGTGAGTTCTTTGACTATGTTGACGAGGCTTCGAGGCATTTTGCTATCAGACTTCATAGCAAAGGCTAGACCTATTGCATCACCTTCAGTTGGGTAAGGATCTTGACCCAGAATGACCACTTTTATATTGGCTGGGTCTAATTCAAAGGCTCTCATGACTTGATTGAGATCAGGTGTTACCTGATTCTCAGCAAGAACTTTATGTTCTATGGCGTCAAGAAGTGGCTTTTGCTGGTCTAGCCAGTTCTGCCAAGTTGGATGCATCGCTTCAAAGAACATAAGTAAATGGTAGGCATAAACTAATGCTCATTTAGTGCCAAGATAGAAATACCTCAAGAAAGAAGAGAAGCCATGGACCAGAACCAGCTCAAGAGCCAAGCTAATGCCAAGCAGGAGAAGCTTGTCTCTATTCGTCGTGCTTTGCACCAGGTTCCAGAGTTCGGACTAGATCTTC
>CALFOB010000221.1 GCA_937919125.1 uncultured Micrococcales bacterium
TTAGAGCACCAAACCAACAGACGACGGCAGAGGTGCCTAGTTGCGTGATGGTGAGCGCATAGGCATCGCGACCTGGGCTCCATGCACCGAGCCCGACGATGTGAGCGGCAAACAGCGCAGCGCAGATGACTCCCCAGATCTGTGCCAGCTCAATTGAAACTCCGTTTATAGAAATCAGTGCGAGGCCTGCTGTGGCAAGTGCAACGCCAAGCCAAACCTTGCGCGCGATTTTTTGTTTCACAGCGAGCCAAGCGAAAATCGGAGTCAACACAACATAGAGACCGGTTAAGAATCCGGTGATTGCGGCGGTGGTTAGTTCCAAACCGATTGTCTGGGTGATGTAACCTCCCGACAGCAACGTGCCAAGCAGTACACCGTGCTTAAGTAACTTGCCATCAATCGCCTTGAGGACGCTTGGTCGGAATGCAATCATCACCAATACAGCCAGGGTGAAACGGATTGCTAAAAAGTCAAAGACGGGGATCTTTACCATCGCTGGCTTCATAACAACAAAGGAAGCTCCCCAAGCGATTGTTACAAACAACAGTGCCAGTACTGCCAGAGTTGTTTTCTTCATTAGACCAGTCTATTTGCGGCGCTTGATTCTTGTGCCGTGAGCGACATGTTTAACCATGCTAGGGAACACTAATCCGTGCATAGGCAGCACTGTTAGCCAGTAAATGTGACCTAAAAGACCTTTAGGCACAAAGATTGCCCTTTGGGTTACCTTGGTACCGCCTTCAGGTGTTGGCTCAACATTCCATTCCAACCAAGCCAGCCCCGGCATCTTCATTTCAGCTCTAAGTCTTAGAAGTCTTGGTCTATCCAAAGCTTCTACGCGCCAGAAGTCCAAAGACTCACCTTCAATTAGGAAGTAAGGATCTCTTCTACCTCTTCTAAGACCAACTCCACCAACTAGTCGGTCTTGCAAACCTCTAAGCTCCCATGCCCAGGTAGCAGTTGAATAACCGTTGTCTCCACCAATTGATTCAACTCGAGGCCAAACCTTATCCACTGGGTCAGCAGTTATCTCAGTTCTGATGTCTGTGTATAGAGTTCCACCAGCCCAGGTTGGGTCTGTTGGTAGTGGCTCGCTAGGGCCACCCTGCAAGGCTGCATTTGACCAACGAGTTTCAACGTTGGCTTCCTTGATGCGAGTAAGTGCTAAGGCAACAGCAGCCTTGAAGGTAGTTAGTCCTGAAGCAGGGTCTGGGATGTACTGCTTGATTCTGTCATCAGAGCAAACAACTTCATTTTTCAAGCTGTCAATAAGTCGTCTTGCCAATGTAATTGGCACAGGAGTTACTAGTCCAACCCAGGCACTTGAAAGTCTTGGTGTTAGCACCGGTAGCGGAATGATGATTCGCTTGCGCAATCCGGCAGCTGCCGCATAGCGTTGCATCATTTCTAGATAAGTGAAAACTTCCGGACCACCAACATCAAAGACACCGCTGATTTCGCCTGGAATACTTGCCGCTCCAACCAAGTAACGCAGCACATCGCGCACCGCAATTGGTTGAATTCGATTCTTCAACCACTTTGGCGTCACCATGAACGGCAGGCGCTCGGTTAGGTAGCGCAACATTTCAAAAGATGCAGACC